>NZ_JBWKDW010000004.1:0-41390 GCF_056435735.1 Streptomyces sp. NPDC043878 | reverse complement strand
CAACACCGGCAAGAAGAAAAAAAACAAAACGCCCCCCCCCCCCCCCCCCCCCCCCCCCCCCCCCCCCCCCCCCCCCCCCCCCCCCCCCCCCCCCCTCGGCCGCCCGGTGGGCATCGCCGGACGGGAAACGTCGGACGGTTTACCCGGCCCGGCGGCCGGGCGGGGTGTCCTTGGGGTCCACGCCCGTGTACGCGGAGGCGTCCTTGGTGCCGGCCGGACGCCGGGAACGCCCGTCGCGGCCGGTCGTCTCCCTGCCCTCCTCGCCCTGCTCGGCGTACTCCTCACCGCGCTTGCCGGTGCTCTCGACCGTGTCACCGCGCACGCCCTTGCGCTCCTGCGCGGACTTCGTCCGGCCGGGGCCCGGTTCGCCGGCGTGTTCGTCCGGGTGGAAGGAGCGGTGGGCGCTCGGGTTGTCCTGCTGCCGCGTCTCGTCCACGTCCGGCGACCAGCCGTGCTGTCCTTCACCGTGGTGACGGCTCGGCCCCTCGCCGTGTGACGGCTCGGACGGATGTGGTTTCTTCGCCATGGACCGACCTGCCTGTTTCCGTTTCCGTGGGAGACACGGGTGTCGCGCTCCTCGATGCGTTAATTGTCCCACTTTGGAACGGGTGGGGCATGTGGGCTCACACCATGGGGGTTCCCACCCTGTGGCCTCGGCCATGGAGGTCTACGCCATGTGGGTGGGCGACACGGGATCAGGTCAGAGGGTCTGCTCGGTCCAGATCGTCTTGCCCGGAGCCGTGTACCGGACGCCCCAGGCCTGGGCCAGCTGCGCGGTGATGAACAGCCCGCGGCCGCCCTCGTCGACGCCGGCCGCGTGACGCAGGAGCGGTGCCTCCGCGCCGGCGTCCCGCACCTCGCAGGTCAGCGTCCGGTCACAGATCAGGCGGAGCTCCAGCGGCGGACTGCCGTAGCGGACGGCGTTGGTGACGAGTTCGCTGACGATGAGCCGGGTGTTGAAGGCGGTCTCATCGTCCACGTCCCACTTGGCGAGCTGGTGGCCCGCACGGTGCCGGGCGACGGCCACGGCCGCGGGGTCCCGGTCGAGAGGCCAGGCGACGAACCGGTCGGTGGAGAACGCCCGGGTACGGGCGACGATCACCGCCGCGTCACCTGCTCCGAGCCCCGCCGGGAGGGCGTACACCAGGGCGTCGCAGAGCTCCTGGAGCGGGCGGTCGCGAAGGTCCGGCGCCGAAGCCAGCGGCCCCGAGGACTCGGCGAGGTAGGCGGTGAGGACCGGGTCGCTGGTGAACACCAGAACACTGCCGTCCGGCACCTCGACGTCCGTGGTGGCGAAGGGGGCGCCCTCCGCCGTGCCCAGCCGGGGCCCGCCCGGGGCGGCGGGAAGCGTGACGCTGTGGTCGGGGCGGACGACGACGGGGCCGAGGTGGCCGGCCGTCGCCATCGTGAACCTGCCGGTCACCGGGTCGTGGACGGCGTACACGCAGTCCGCCGTCAGCACCTCCCGGCGGAGCGGATCGCCGAGCGGGAGGTACCCGCGCTCGGTGGCCAGATGCCCCGCCGTGGCGTGCAGCCGGGCGAGGAGCTCGTCGGGCGGGAGGTCGAACGCCGCCAGGGAGCGTACGACCGTACGCAGCTGCCCCATGACCGCGGCCGCGGTCAGCCCGCTCCCCGACACCTTGCCGACGACCAGGGCGGTGCGGGCGCCGGACAGCGCGATGGTGTCGTACCAGGCGCCCGGATCGCCGCCGGTGACGGACAGGTAGGCGGTCTCCAGCGACGGGTGGCTCACCGCGCGGCGCGGGAGCAGTTGCCGCTGGACCGCGGCGGCGACGGTGTGCTCCCGCGTGTAGCGGCGGGCGTTGTCGACGCACAGCGCCGTGTGCGAGGCCAGTTCGGCCGCGAGCTCCCGGTCGGTCTCGTCGAAGGGCGTCGAACGTCCGGTGCGGTACAGACTCACGATGCCGAGGGCCGCGTCGCGCAGTGTCAGGGGCACCACCAGCAGGGAGTGCGCCCGCGCCGAGCGGATCGCCTCCGCGACCGCGGGGTCGACGGACAGCCACGACGGGTCCGGACGCAGCGGCACCACCCGGGGCCGCAGGTCGGCCATGGCCTGGGTGAACGGGGTCGGGGCGGGCAGGCGGCGGACCTCGCCCACCGGACGCGCCTGCGCCGGCCGGGCGTGGACACTGCGGAACGCGGTACGCATCACGGGCATGCCCGTGGGCAGCGGCGCCACCGGTGGTTCGTCGCCGCGGATCACGGCGTCCACCACCTCCACGACCGCGATGTCGGCGAACCCGGGGACCACCGCCTCGACGAGTTCCTCACCGGTCACTGCCGGGTCCAGGGTGCGGCCCACCTTGGCGCGTACGGCGTCCAGCACCACGGTCCGGGCCCTGGCCCGCTCCCGCTCGGTGACGTCGACCGAGGTGAGGGCCACCCCCAGCACCGCTCCGTCCGGACCCTCCAGGCGCAGCGCGGTGACCTCGAACTGACGCTGGGGCGGCGACTCCGCCGCCACGTAAAGGCGCACGACGTGCCGCAGCAGGGGGACGCCGGTGGCCAGCACCTCACCCAGGAGCTCCTCCACGTCCTCCTCGACCATGGCGTAGGCGTCGCGGGCCCGGCGCCCGGCCAGTTCCTGAGCGGGCACGCCCCGCATGGCGGGGGTCGCGGTGTTGATCCGCACCACGCGCAGCTCGGTGTCGAGCAGGTGGAGGCCGATCGGCGACTGCGTGAAGAGCGCCTCCAGCATCGAGACCGCCGTCTCGGCGAAGTGCCGGCCGGGATCGCCGTGGGCCACGGGGATACCTCCGAGCTCGGTCCTGTACGTGCCCCGGTGCGCGGCTCCCGCGAAACCGGGTGCGCCTCCAGAGTGCTCCGAGGCCGTCCCGTGTGCACCCGGAGGCTCCCGCGCACACCGGGCGACCGGAACCCGTCCGCCGTGGTCCGCCACGGCGGACAGGGCGAAACCGGCCGGACCGCACCCCGCCCGCAGGCCCTGAGTCGCGCGGTGCCGCCCGGGAGCGGCGACAGCCGGACCCGGGCGTTCCCGCGGCGCGCGGGTGTGCCGGAACACTGGGATGCTGAGGAAGGAGCGCTGCCCATGATCTGACGAGCAGTGGTGGTGAGCGCCATGGCTGGGTTCGAGAAGAACGATCCGGGATTCACGGCACCGAGCGCGGATCCGCAGGGCGATCCCTTTCTGCGGACCCGGTTCGCCGTTCCGGCCAGGCCCGCCACGTTCCTGCGGCGCGGGCGCCTGGTCAAGCACCTGGACCAGGCTCTCCTGACGCCTCTGACGATGGTCAACGGAGCCGCCGGCGCGGGCAAGACCCTTCTGGTCGCCGACTGGGCCGGCCGACGCGACCGGTCCGTCGCCTGGCTCACCAGCGACGTCGTCGACCAGGGCTGCGGGATGTTCTGGGCCTACCTGCTCCAGTCCCTGCGCGTCTCCGGTGTGCCGCTGCCCGCCGAGGTCGACTTCCCCGCGGACGCCGGTCACGTGGACCACGCCCTCCTCGCCCGGCTCGCCGCCGACCTGAGTGCTCGGGACCGGCCCGTGATCGTGGTGCTCGACGAGTACGACCGGGTCACCGACCCGCAGATCGCGGAGCAGCTGGGATTCGTCCTGCGCAACGCGGGGGCCGGTATGCGCCTGATCCTCGTCACCCGCACGGAACCGCTGCTCCCGCTGCACCGCTACCGGGCGGCGGGGCACCTGACCGAGATCAGGGACGCGGAGCTGGCGTTCACCGCCGAGGAGGCCGCCGCGCTCCTGGACCTGCACGGCCTGTCCCTGCCGGTGCCCGCCGCGCGCGCCCTGGTGGAGCGCACCCGGGGCTGGGCCGCGGGGCTGCGGCTGTGCGCGCTGGCCGCCCGCGAGCGCCCGGACCCCGAGCGGTACCTCAAGGAGTTCGAGGCCGACCGCACCACCGTCGCCGACTTCCTCCTGGCGGAGGTGCTGCGGCGGCAGACCCCCGAGACGCAGGACCTCCTGCTGCGGGTCAGTGTCCTGGACCGGTTCTGCCCCGAGCTGGCGAACGTGCTGACGGAGCGCACCGACGCCGAGCCCATCCTGGCCGCGCTGCGCCGCGAGAACGCCTTCGTCGAGGACCTCGGGCACACCTGGTGCCGTCTGCATCCGCTGTTCGCGGAGATCCTCCGGGCACACCTGCGTGAGCGTTCCCCCGGTCTCGAGCCCGAACTGCACCTGCGGGCCGCCCGGTGGCTGCGCCGCTTTGGCTCCCTCACGGAGAGCCTCGGGCACGGGGCGGCAGCGGGCGACTGGGAGTTCACCGCCGACGCTCTCGTCGACGACCTGGCCATCGGGCAGCTCTTCACCGGCCTGCGCTGCGACGACCTGGCCGAGCTGTTCTCCCGGATGGGCCCCGAGGCCAGGAGTCCCGCCACCGACCTGGTCCGCGCGGCCCGTGAGCTGTCCAGCTGCGAACTCGACCGCGGCCTGACCCATCTGCGGCACGCGGAGCGCGGCTTGGCGGAGGAACCGGAGCCGGGGCGGCACCCGGACGGGCTGGCGGCGGCCCGGCTCAGCTGCGCCCTGCTCGAAGCGCTGGCGGCCAGACTCACCGGCTCACCCCGACGGGCGGAGCTCGCGGCGGAGTCGGCCGGCAGACTGTGGGACCAGGTTCCGGCGCACCTGCTCGACAGGCATCCCGAACTCACCGCCCTCCTGCTGACCCATCTCGGTTCGACCCGGCTGTGGGCCGGACGGTTCGAGGACGCGCGTACCGTCCTCGCCACGGTGGCCGAGGGCTCCGGCGGGGCCGCCACAGCGCTCCCGCGTGAGGACTCCCTGGGCCGCCTGGCACTGATCGACTACCTGAACGGCTGGCTCGGCAGGGCGGAGCGCAAGGCCGTGGAGGCGCTGGCCGAGACCGAGCGGTTCAGCCTGTCGCAGCCCTCCGGCTCCGGTGTCGGACGGCTCGTCCTGGCCGCCGTCGCCGTCGACCGCGACGAACTGGACCGGGCACAGAGCCTCCTCGACGGGGCGGCCGACTCCCACCCGGCGATGCGGGACCCGGTGATGGAGGCGGGGCGGACCATCGCGACCGCGGGTCTGCTGCTGGCCCGCGGCCACGCACAGGCCGCGCTCGACCGGGTGGACACGGCTGTCACCGCCGCGGTGGCCTCACCGTGGGCGGAAGGCCGTACGGCCCTGGTCGCCGCCGCCGCACACCTGGCCGAGGGGCGCCCGGAGACGGCCGTCAAGCTGCTGCGTGCGGTGCCCGAGGACCAGGTGGCGTGTGCCGTGGGCGCGGCACGGGCCCGGCTCGCAGCGGGGGAGCGGGGCGCGGCGCTCGACCTCCTCGACCGGGTGCGCGATGAGGGCCGCCTCGGCCCGGCGGTGACCGTGTGCGCGGCGCTGGTCAGGGCGCAGGACGCGGAGCAGAGCGGGGACTCGGCCACCTCGCGCCGGCTCGTCGCGCAGGCTCTGCGGGAGGCGCGGCAGGAACGGCTGCGGCGCCCCTTCCTGGAGGCCGGGGCGTGGCTCCAGCCGCTGCTGAACGCGGAGCCGCTGCGGCGGCTGGCGGAGGGCTGGCTGTTGCCCGGCGCGCCCCCGCAGGGCGGTCGGACCCGGCCCGAGGAGCGGCCGGAGGAGCGGTTCCCGCAGGTCGTGGAGGAGCTCAGCGGTCGCGAGCACGACGTGCTGGAACGGCTGGCGCAGATGATGTCGACGGAGGAGATCGCAGCCGAGCTCTACGTGTCGGTGAACACGGTCAAGACCCACCTCAAGAGCGTCTACCGGAAGCTGGGGGTCAACCGGCGCAACGACGCGGTCCGACGCGCACGCGAACGGGGCCTGCTGTGAGCACCCGGGTGACCACACGGCCGTGACCCTCGCGCCCATGGCGAGTGCGAGGGCCGCCAGGCGGCACGGCCGGTTCACAGGGTCTCGGCCCGGACCCTGCCGGAGCGGGCGGCGGCGCCCAGCGTCTCGAGGTCCCGCTCGTTCTGGTCGGGGGTGCGCCTGGGTGGCCCAGGACCCTGTGTCCGCCGCCGTCGGGATGTCGCCGAGCCTCTTGATGTCGACGTGCACCGGCTCGCCGGGCCGCCCGCGTTCGTGGCTGGCGTACGACCTGGCCGGTGGCCCGGTCCAGGTGGGTGAGTCGGCCAGGCCGTAGCGGGTCAGGACACGGTGCACGGTCGAGGGCACCAGTCGCAGCGGGTGCGCGATGCGGGCGGGTCCCCACCGGCGCGGGACGCGGACCGTGCCGCCATCTGAAACGGATACGATAAGGCCGAAACTCCTGTTCTGGATACCTGTCCTCAATGGATCTGGCCGAGAGGGTGACCGCTTCATGGCTTCGGAGGGCCAGTCCGTTCCGGGAAGTCCTGCCTGGTGGGCGAGCCGGACGCCCGCCCCTGCGTACCGGCGAGGGCGTCCCCCGATGGACGCCGGCCGGATCGTCGCCACGGCCCTGAAGCTCATCGACGACGTCGGGATCCAGGCGCTGACCCTGCGCATGCTCGCCGAAACCCTGAACTCGGGCACGGCGACGCTCTACCGGCACTTCAACGGCAAGGACGAACTCCTCGCTCTTGTCGCCGACAGAATCCTGGGCGAAGTCCGCGTCCCACCCGAGGAGTTGGACGGCCTGCCCTGGCGGGAAGCCGTGAGTGTCGCGGCGGAGGCGCTGTACGGCACGCTGTGCCGGCACCCCAACGCGATTTCCTTGCTGGCGGCCCAGGTGCCCGTCGGCCCCAACGGCCTCCGCGGCAGGGAACGGCTCATCACCCTGTTCCTGGGGCACGGGTTCCCCGTCGGCCTGGCCGCCCGCGCGTTCACGGCCATCGGCCATTATGTGATCGGCTTCGCCATCCAGCAGCACGGCCCCGGGACGCCACGCCCCGAGGACCAGGCGCAACTGCGGGACTACTACCACTCCCTTGACCCGGTCGCGTTTCCGGCCACGATGGCTGCGGCCGACGAGTTGACCTCCGTACCGCTGCACGAGGAGTTCCGGTTCGGCCTGGACCTGCTGCTCGATGGGCTGGAAAAGGCCAGACTCAACTCGTCGCACGAGCCTGCCGAAGTCGGGGGGCACTGAGCTCGGCGGTATGCGACCGTGGTCCCGGAGGGCTCTCCTTCCCTCCGGGACCACGGCGACGTGGCAGCCGCGTCGACCGTTTCGCTGCTCAGTGCCAGCCGATCCAGTCGGCCACGGCGCGGCCCATGACGAGTTCCAGGTCGCGGCCTCGCAGCCAGTGCAGCTCCTCGGTGAACATCGTCACGGCCTCGCGCCATGTGCACTGCAGCCGCGTGATGTCGGTGCCCCAGAACATTCGCTCGGCGCCGTACGCGTCGAAGACCTGGCGCAGCACGGCGTGTGTGCCGGCGAACGGGTACGGGTCGGTCGCCATGCCCGGGACGCCCGTCGCCTTGACCGCGATGTTGGGGTGGCGCGCGAGGGCGAGGAGGGTGTCGAGGTGCGCGGTCGCGTCGGGCAGCTTCTGAAAGGGGTTGGCCGCCAGGTGGTCGATCATCACGCGCATGTGCGGGAACCGCTCGGCGATGTCGCCGACGGCGGGCAGGTACGGGGGCATCACCATGAGGCCCACGGGGATCCTCCGCCGGTCGGCGGCCGCCCACAGCCAGTCGAGGCCGCCCGACGCGAGGCGGTCGGCCATCTCCGGCGCCGCCAGCATGAACCGCAGGCCCAGCATGCCGGGTTTGTCCAGCCACGCGTCGACGAGGGACGCGTCCGCGGCCTGGTCGAGGGGGAACCAGCCGAGCGTCGCGAACCGCTCGGGATGCTGTTTCGCCGCCTCCACCGCGTAGTCGTTCGCGTCGGCATCCCAGATCGCCGGACAGTTGACCGCGCGGTCCACCCCGGCCTCGTCCATGTCACGCAGCGCGGTGTCGACGGTGTACGGCGCGCGCCAGTGGTGCGGCGGCGCGCTCTGGCCGGCCCAGAGGTGGATCTGGGCGTCGATGATCTGCACGAGGGTCCTCTCAGTTCGCGATCACAGGGCTCGGCAGGCCGCACAGGCGCGCTGTCATCCAGTCGGCTATGAGTACGTCGCGGTCGTATCTGTGGTTGTAGACGCAGTGATTGCCGTCGGAGAAGACGAGCATCTGTTTGTCGTCCGTGGGGGCGCCCTGCAGAAGGAGCTGCGCGAGGTCCATTGAGATCATGGGGTCCTTGCCGCCCTGCACGACCAGAAGCGGGTAGCCGGAGTTCGGTCCGTCGGCGAGCGGGGTGACGGTCTTCCAGACGTCCACCGCTGCGTCCGCGTCGGTGGTGCCGCAGGCGGCCACCATCTTTGAGAAGAAGGTCCCCATGGTCGGCGGCACGAGCCACGGGGCGTGGATGCCGCCGTTGTCGACGCACGCCCGGATCCGGGTGTCCTGCGCTGCGACAGCCATGGCGACGCTGCCTCCCATGCTGTTGCCGATGAAGCCGATCGGGCGGCCCGGCCGGCGCCGGTCGAGGAAGTCGACGGCTCGCCCGTACGCGTCGCGCCAGTGAGCAGTGAGGTAGTGCGCGTGTGTGAACCTTGTTTCGCCCTGCCCCGGGCCGTCGAGCAGGAGCGCGTCGATGCCCCGTGCCGCGAGCGCCTCGCCGAGGCTGTCGAAATCCATGGCCCAGCCCTCGACGCCACCCATGACGATGGCCGAACCGACTGCGGTGCCGCCTGCGGGGACGAGCCACCCCGCCAACGGACCACGGCCGGTTTCGATCATGACGCGCTCGCGGTCACCACTCGGTTCGGCGGCCCGCGCGTAGAGCTCGGCGGCCCGCGAGAAGATCGCCCGGCGCTCGGCGGTGTCGGACAGCATCATCATCTGACTCATGCGCAGCAGGGCCGACGTGCGACGCAGGTACCCGATCCGGGTGGGCCTCCCGGCGGCCCCAGGAGCAGCCTCAACCCGGCGCAGGCACAGGTCCGCCAGCTCCGTGGCGGCCGAGCGCCAGTCCTGCCCGTCGACCACGCGGGCACGCAGCTCGATGGCATCCGCGTGATCGACGCCGTAGCCGGTCATGCGTTCCAGCGAGAACTGGCGCAGCGCTGCCTGCGATTCGCCCGAGAGCCCCGACGTGGCATCCTCCGTCTCCGCGCGGCTGCCGACGAAGTTCAAGGTCACGACCGGGGCCAAGCGGCCCTCGGTGACCTCCTGCTCTGCTGACATTCGTGAAGCTCCTCCTGTTCGGCGTGGGCCCCCGCAGCCTCCGTGCTCGAAGACGCGTCCGGCCGTCCGCTCGGCCCGGGTTCGGCGCTTCGGCCGATGTGGACACCCGGACGCGCAATCCGGTGCGTGTCAGGGGACGAGGACGATGCGGTCGGTGGTGTGGGCGGCGGTGGTCCACGCGTGTTCGACGTCGGCGAGGGGGAGGGCGCGGGCCCTGACGTCGAACGCGCCCTGGGCGACGGCGGATGCGAGTTTGGGGAGTTCCTTGACGAAGTCGCGGCCGGGGACGGCGCCGATGCCGGATCCGACGATCTGCAGCCGTGTCGAGCGCAGCGCCGCGGAGGGGATGGGGGCGGTCGGGCCGGCGACCGAGCCGATCTCGATCCAGGTGAGCGGTGCGCTGCGGTCGGTGCGGGCGGTGAGCATGTCGGCCATGGCGCGGGCGGTGGGCTCACCCCACACGTAGTCGATGACGACGTCGACGTCGGCGGCCCGGGCGAGGTCGTCGAAGGTGCAGGTTTCGTCGGCGCCGAGGGCCGGCAGTTCGGCGAGGCGGGCGGTGTCGCGTCCGGCCGCGATCACGTGCGCGGCGCCGAACCGCTTCGCGACCTGGATCGCCATCCGGCCGGCGTTTCCGGTCGCGCCCAGGATGAGGACGCGCTGTCGGCGTGCGAAGTCGATGCGTCGGCGCAGCGCGACCCAGGACGACATCACGGGGTTCATCGCCGCCGCGACCTGGACGGGATCGGTTCCCTCGGGGAGGACGACGCTGCGGCGGAGGTCGATCACGGTGCGCTCGGCCATGGTGCCCAGGACGGTGTCGTCGAGGACGGTGTACCGGATACGGCCCTTGGGGTCGCGTACGACGCCGTCGATGCCCGGGACGAGCGGGAGCTCGTCGGTGCTGGAGTAGTGCGAACCGGCCGCCTGGGAGCGGACACGCGGGTGGAGGCCGGCCGCGAGGACCTCGACGACGACCTCGTCGGGCTCCCGGGCGACAGGATCCGGGTGATCGCAGTACCGCGGTGGGGCATCGAACGACGTGACAACCGCTGCATGCACGACAAAAACCTCCAGTGGTCAGAACTCGGCGGTGCCGACGAAGGCGCGGCACCCCTGTGTGCGGTCCCGTTCGCCGAACGGCCGGCGGGCACAGCGAGGACGTACAGGGGACCGACCGGATGTCCCGCAAGGAACCGAGGGATGAAGACGGATGGACCAGCTCAACGACGGTGCCCGGCCCGTAGGGAACCGGCGGTAGGAGGTACTGCCGAGGGGTCACCTGGGAAGTTCGCCGGCGCATACGGGAAGCGGGTGCTTCACATGGTCTGCGGGTTCCGCTGCCGACCTGTCCCTGTCCGCGCGTCCAGGGTGAATGCCTTGGCCGCGTTGGCGAAGGAGGCCACCCAGTCGGTTGTGATGACGCTGCCGACGTATCCGTCGGGCCGGATCAGGATCAGCGCGTCGCCCTCGACGCCGTAGATGTCGGTCAGTTGGCCGGTGGCGTCGGTGAGGTAGCCACTGTCGATTCCGCGCCCGGTGCGCACTGCGTAGCGGCGCAGTTCGGCACCCTCAGCCGGCCACGTCAGAGTGGGCAATGCTGCGGTGGCCTTGGGGCCGAAGGCGAGCAGGGTGAAGTGCGGTCCTCGGTAGACGTCGAACAGGCGGCGGGTGCCGGGTGCGGTGCACGGCGCGTCCGGTGCCCGGTCGCCCGCGTGCAGGGTTCTGGTGGCCGGCGCGTCAGCGGGGGCGAGCGGGCCGCCGTGGTAGGTGAGTCCGAGCTGGCGCTCTTCGTCTCCGCGCTTGAGACCGGCGACGCGGTGTTTGCTGAGGCTCTGGTAGAGCTCGCTGGACTTGCCGAGGACGCCCGCGGCGATGGGGAGGCGTTCGGCCTCGTAGCTGTCGAGCAGGCTGTCCGGTGCGCCGGCGATGACCTGGCCGAGCTTCCAGCCCAGGTTGTAGGCGTCCTGCACACCGGTGTTGAGGCCCTGCGCGCCGGCCGGGGTGTGCACGTGGGCGGCGTCGCCTGCCAGGAAGACGCGGCCCTGGCGGTAGTGCTCGACGAGTCGGACGTTGGGCCGGAACGCCGAGACCCAGGTGATGTCGCGGAGCTTGAGGCCGGTGAGCGTGTGGAACTGCTCGGCCAGGGCGGCATGATCGAGGTTCGGTGTGTCGCCCGCCTTCAGCCGGATCATCACCTGGAACTGGTCGGAGTGCGGCAGCGGGCATGCTCCTGCGGACGCGCGGGGCCACATGTGCCACCGGTCGCGGGACAGGCCGTCGATCGTGCAGTCGATGATGAGGGTCTTGTCGGAGTCGTCGGTCTCGCCGACGAAGCCGAGACCGGTGGCCACGCGGACGGCGCTCGCGCCGCCGTCGGCGCCGACGAGGTACTTGCCGCGCACCTGCTCGCCGGTGGAGAGCGTGGCGGTGACGCCGTCCGCGTCCTGCTCGAAGCCTTCCAGGGCGACCCCGTACTCGATGCTCAGTCCGAGACGTTCGAGCAGGCGGTGCAGGATGGCGTCGGTCCGGTGCTGCGGCAGCAGCAGGATGTTCGGGTAGGGGACGTCCGGGGTCGGCTTGCTCCGCTGCTGCATCTTCCACGGCGCGGTGACAGGCCCGACGTGGAGTCCCGCGAGCGGGTAGGGACCACCCTCCGCTTGCGCCTCATGCAGTACACCGAAGTCCTCGAGAACCTCCTGGGTACGGGGCTGGATCCCCTTGGCGCGTGAGCCCTCGAAGGCATGCGGCGCCTTGTTGACGACACGGACGCGCAGTCCGCGCCGTAGCAGGTCGGCAGCCAGGGTGGAGCCGGTCGGGCCGGCTCCCGCGACGAGGACGTCGATGTCGTGGGGTTCTGTCATGGTGCTCGACCTCAATCGACTCTCTGGAACAGGGCGGCGATCGACCGCGGCGCTGTGGGGATCTTCGAACTGGACCATGCGTCCGCACTGGGCGGCGGCGGATGGCACTCGACTGAAGGGAGTAGTTCCCGGTCGGCGTCGACCGTCCGGGGCGTCTCGCCTCCCAGGTATTGGCTACGGTGTAGCCGATATCTTTCGGATACACCGTAGCCGTTTACGGGGGAGGGGGCAAGCGGAGGGGGTCGGTGGTCGGGCATGCTCAGCGCCGTCGTGGTGTGAGGGCCGGGGTGTGGTTGCAGTTGATCGTGTGAGGGCGCGGCCTGTCAGGCGGCCGGATCACGGTGAAGCCGAGTTGTTGGCGGCGAGACAAGGGGAGATGGCCGGGTTCAGCGGAAGGTGAAGTGCTCGGCGTGGACGTGGTTGCGGGGGATGCCCTGGCGGTGGAGATCGCGGCTGAGGTCTTCGACCATGGACGCGGGGCCGCAGAGGAAGATGTGGGTGTCCGGGGTGAGCGGTCCGGCGGCTGCCCGGATCCCGTCGGCGGTCAGGCGGCCCTGGCCGCGGCTGAACGTCGGGTGGAGCCGGAGAGCGGGGAGGCGCTCGGCGGCCGCGGTGAGTTCCGGGAGGAACGGTGCGGCGTCGGCGCTGGGAGCGCAGTAGAACAGGTCGGCACGGGGGAGCGTGTCGCTCGGGTGGGTGAGCCAGCCCAGGAAGGGAGCGACGCCGATGCCACCGGCGATCCAGATCTGGCGGGATCCGCCCAGGGTGTGGTCGAACATGCCGTACGGGCCGTTGAGGGTGGCGGGCAGTCCTTCGCGCACGTCCGTGCAGAGCCTGCGGGTGTCGCGGCCGAGGGCGCGGATGGTGAGACGGACCGAGCCGTCGGGCTGGACTCCGGCCACGCTGAAGGGGTGTTCGCGCCAGGCCCGGCGGCCGCCGACGCGCAGGTAGACGAACTGACCACCTGTCAGGGGCAGCGCGTCCGGGCTGGTGGGAGTCAGAGTGAGGTCGACGATGTCGGGCGCGGGCCGTTCGACGCGGCGGATGGTGTAGTCGGCCCGGGGCTCCCTGCGGCGAAGCACCAGTTCGTCGTAGGCGTAGGCGGCCATGCCGGCGCTGGCCATGGTGACGTAGACGGCCAGGAGAATCGTGGACCCGTTGATGACGAGGTCGAGGAACCAGCCGTGCATGAGAGCGGACAGGAGCAGCAGGCCGGTGAGGCGGTGCAGGAAGAGCCAGCGCTCGTAGGGCAGCCGCAGTATGCGACTGACCTGGCCGAGGGAGACGACGATGAGCGCGAGCAGGCCGATTGCGGAGACGGCGCCGAGGAGGTGCCCCATCCCCACGAGCTGGGCGGCCCGGGGGGTGCCGGCGTAGGCACTTGCGCTCCCGTCGAAGCCGGAGAGGAAATGGAGGAGGAGGTGGGGGGTGAGCAGGAGCATCGACAGCAGGGCGTACTGCTTGTGCCGCAGATACATGCGGTCCAGGCCGCCGAACCACTGCTCCAGCCATGGCAGCCGGGTGGCCAGCACCAGAGTGACCGACATCAGGTATGCGGCGCCCACGCCGGCGAACTCGCCCACGAAATACGCGGTGTGGATGCCGTCCGGGCGGAGCCAGTCCCAGGCCAGGTAGAGGACAACGGCGACAGCCGCCACCGTCAGCGGGCCGGCGTGGCGCTTCTTCAGGCGCACGTCCACGGGAGCGCGCGTTATCCGGACGGCGTAGAAGGCCATCGCGATCAGAAAGGGCATGGTCGGCCTTTCGGCGTGCAGGAAGGGCTACGACGCGTCGTAGCCGGGCTCACCCGGATGCGCCCAGGTGGAGGGCCAGGTGGACGGCGACGAGCAGTGCGGTCACCATTGCGGCTGCGTACTTCTGCGGCCCGTCGCCCTGGCGGACGTGGATGATGACGGCGCCGACGAGCAGGGCCAGCAACCCGGCACCGGCGGCCGTGCCGAGGATCGGTACCGCCAGGCCCAGCAGCGCACCGGCCGCACCGGCGATCTCCAGTGCCCCGATACGCCGGTAGGCCGTGGTGGACATGCCGGACTCTGCGGCCAGTGCACGCATCGGAGCCAGGGCCGGCAGCTTGGCCACGCCCAGCGAGGCGAAGAACACCGCGAGGAGCACGGCAAGGGCTGTCGATACGACGTTCATGATGGCTCCGGCGCTCGATGCCTCAGGTTCTTGTTCATCCGGCGTCGCTGACGCGGGAGCGGTGCCGGTCAGTTCATCGCGCTGCCGTCGGCGGCCGCCGTGATCCAGACAACACAGCTCTGCGCGCCGTGTAGCGTGCAGCTCGTTTCGACCGCCTAGGTGTCGGCGAGGGGGTCGGCGCCTCATCACTGTAACGGATACATCGTTGCCGTTAAAGGGGGTGCGCCGGGCGGCCTCGCTGACGTTGGCGCAGGGTGCTCGACCGTACGGCGGGCCCGAATCTGATGGCTGAAACCATGGCGCGGCCTTGAAGGTGGCGTTCAGTGCCTCGGTCATCGCGTCGTCAACGAGGCCGCGACCGAGTCGACGGAGGCTGAGGCGACGATGTCGGCGAGCCGGTCGCTATGCCGAATCAATACGTATTGACTGCCCACGCCCGAACGATGAACCAACCCTGGTCCAGCGGGAGTTCAGGCGCGGTCGCGGCGCCACAAGGCCAGGCCGAGGGCGTCGAGGACGAGCGTGGCCCGCTTGCGGGCGGCGGCGGACCAGTGCGCATCTCGCACCCGCGTCGCGCACTGATCCGCGGATCCTGCAGCGCGCCGGTCAGACGGCCGGCGAGGGGTAGGTCGGGTACTCGACCCCGGAGACGTGCTGGACGACACGGATGACCTGGCAGGAGTAGCCGAACTCGTTGTCGTACCAGAGGTAGAGGATCGCGTTGTCGCCGTCGACCTTGGTGGCGCCGGCGTCGACGATCGAGGCGTGGCGTGAGCCCATGAAGTCGCTCGACACCGCGTCGGGGGCGGTGGTGAAGTCGATCTGGCGCTTCAGCGGCGAGGTCAGCGACACGTTGCGGAGGTACTCCAGGACGTCCTCGCGCGTGGTCTCACGGCCGAGCCGCAGGCTGAGGATCGCGATCGACACGTCGGGCACCGGGACACGGATCGAGCTGCCGGTGATCGGTGCCTTGAGGTCGGGCAGCGCCTTGGCGACGGCGGAGGCGGCACCGGTCTCGGTGATGACCATGTTCAGCGGCGCGGAGCGCCCGCGGCGGTCGGCCTTGTGGTAGTTGTCCAGCAGGTTCTGGTCGTTGGTGAACGAGTGGACCGTCTCCACGTGGCCGCGGAGCACGCCGTACTCGTCGGCCATCGCCTTCAGCGGCGGGACGATCGCGTTGGTGGTGCAGGAGGCGCAGGACAGGATCTGCTCGTCCGGCTTGATCGTGTCGTGGTTGACGCCGTGCACGATGTTGGGGACGTCGCCCTTGCCCGGCGCGGTCAGGACCACCTTGTCGATACCGGGGCGCAGGTGCTGCGACAGGCCCTCCCGGTCACGCCACCGGCCCGTGTTGTCGATGAGGATGGCGTCCTTGATGCCGTACGCCGTGTAGTCGACCTCCGACGGGTCGCCCGCGTAGATCACCTTGATCTCGTTGCCGTTGGCGACGATCGTGCCGCTCGCCTCGTCGACGGTGATCGTGCCCTGGAACTGACCGTGGATGGAGTCGCGGCGCAGCAGCGAGGCCCGCTTGACGATGTCCTGGTCCCCGCCCCGGCGCACCACGATGGCGCGCAGCCGCAGGCCGTTGCCGGAGCCCGACTTCTCGATGAGCAGGCGGGCCACGAGACGGCCGATGCGGCCGAAGCCGTAGAGGACGACGTCGCGCGGCGCGCGGCGCTCGACCCGGTCGGCACCGGTGGCACCGGCGACGGCCTCGGCGGTGAACTCCTCCACCGTGAGGCCGCGGCCGTCGGCCCGGTGCGTTGCCGCGAGCATGCCGATGTCGATCTGGGACGGCCCGAGATCGAGAGCGGTGAGCGCCCGCAGGAACGGCAGGGTCTCGGTGACCGAGAGCTCCTCGCCGGCGATCTGCCGGGCGAAGCGGTGGGTCTTGAGGATGCTGACCACTGACTTGTTCACCAGGGAGCGGCTGTGCAGCAGGACCGTCACGTCCCGCTCGCGGTGCAGCTTCCCGATGATCGGGATCATGGACTCCGCGATCTCCTCGCGGTGCTTCCAGTTGGTGAACGAGTCGTCGTTGACAGTCACAGAGTTATCTTTCGAGCTAGGGGGCGCTCATATGCTAACCCCATGGCTCGGACCCGTTTCGGGGGGCCTCCGGACCGGGTGCCTGCTCATGATGGAGACGCGGTTGAAGGCGTTGATGGTGACCGCGACCCAGATCACCGCGGCTATCTCGTCGTCGCCGAACACCTCGCGCGCACCGGCGTAGGCGGTGTCCTGGGCGGCCCGGTCGGCCGGGGCGGTGGTCGCTTCGGCCAGCGCGAGCGCCGCGCGTTCCCGCTCGGAGAAGAGCTCCGTGTCGCGCCAGGCCGGCAGCACGCCCAGGCGCTGCGTCGTCTCGCCCGCCCGCAGCGCCGCGCCGGTGTGCAGGCTCAGGCAGTAGGCGCAGCCGTTGACCTGGGAGACGCGGAGGTTGATCAGCTCCACGAGCCTGCGGTCCAGGCCCGCGTCGGCCGCGGTCGCGCGCACCGCCTCGGACGTCTGGACCAGGGCGTGGTACGGCTTCGGACTCTGCTTGTCGATGTAGACGCGCCGGTCCGCTCGGCCCTGCGTGGTGTCGCTCAACCCGGTCTCCTCGTGGACGTGTGGGATGGGTGGGGGCATGAGGGAACGCGCCGGCCCGCTGGACGACGCGGCCCGCGCGTCTCGCCCCCCAACAAGCTCCGCCAGGCCGGCGTCCCCGTCACCGCCGTCTGCTTCCAGGGCATCATCCACGACTTCGTCACCCGCCCTGCGCCAGGCCCACGCCGAAGCCGTCACCCTCGCCGTCACCACCCCGCGCACCGCCCTCCCCACCGACTGACGGCTCCCCTGGCTCATCGTGGGGGTGCGGGCCGACCGCCGGTAGGGGCGGCCGATTCGTCGGCGACCCGAGGGTTGCCCCGGGTCGGGTCGGGTACGCGTGGGGAACCGCGCCTCGGGCGATCAAGCCCACGTGGTCCGTACGACCGCCGCTACCAGGGAATCTGCCATGGAGACACCCGCGTACGACAACACCGCCACCCCGGCCCAGCAGGCGCTGGACGCGCTGACGGTGAACACCGACGACACAGCGGCACTGGACGCGCTCGCGAGCAGTGACGTGCTTGTGCCGGTACCCGACGACGCGAACCAGGAGGAGACCGCCGACCCCACGGCGGTGGCGCTGCCCGTGCTCGAACAGGAGGACGGCGACCCGGTGGTTCCGGTGTTCACCTCGGAACCGGCCATGGCCGAACTGCTGCCGTTCGTGTCGCGTTACCGCCTGGTGCCACTGGGCGTCCTCGCCGCGCAGTGGCCGGCGGACGAGCTGTCGCTGTCCATCGACGGCGGCTCGGAGCATCCGCTGACGCTCACCTCGGAGGGTGTGCGCACCCTGCTGGCCCGCCCGTAGGACCGTCTGCTGGCCCGCCCCTGGGACCGTCTGCTGGCCCGCCCCTGGGACCGTCTGCTGGGCCGTCCCTGGGACCGTCTGGCCCGCCCCCAGGGCCGTTGGCGAAGGGCCCGGCCGCTCCCTCACCGAAGGGGAGCGGCCGGGCCCTGACGTGCGGGGAGTGTTCCCGGCCTAGTCGCGGGGGGACGGGGTGGCACCGAGCATCCGGGCCAGCACCGCCCGCTGGACGGGGAGCACCTCCGCGTGCAGGTCGCGTCCCTTGCGGGTGAGGGCCACCCACACCCCGCGCCGGTCCTCCACGCACACCGAGCGCTCCACGAGTCCGTCCTTCTCCAGCCGCCCGATCAGGCGCGACAGGGCGCTCTGGCTGAGGTGGACCCGGCCGGCCAGGTTCTGCACCCGGCACTGGTCGCCCTCGGCGGGCGACTCGGTGGCGAGGAGGTCGAGCACCTCGAAGTCGCTGCCGCCCAGACCGTGCGGGTGCAGGACGCGGTCTATCTCGCACATGGTGCGCGCGTGCACCGACAGGATGTCCCGCCAGCGTTCCTCTAGCCCGGTGTCGGCCGTCTTGACTGCCATACCCGCACGGTAACACCGTTCCCCCCGTTTGTTGAGCATGCAACTAGTGAGTGTGCAACCAGTGAAGGTGCACACTCACTGCCGGTCTCAGGCGGCCGGGTCCTGCGTGAGTCCGACGAGGTTGCCGTCCGCGTCCTTCACGAAGGCGATCAGCTTGCCGCCGCCGACGTCCTGGACGTCGTGGAGCGTCTCCGCGCCGGCGGCCAGCAGCGCCGCGAGGGTGCTCCTCAGGTCGGCCACGTGCCAGTAGGGGACCGGCCCGGTCATGCCCTTCGCGTGCCCGTTGGGGTCGAGGCCGATCTCCTGCCCCGCGGCCCGGAAACCGACGTAGTACGGTTCGTCCGCGTACGGCTCCACCCCCAGCAGGGCGCTGAACAGGGCCTTTGTCGCGTCGAGGTCCTTGACGGGGTAGATGATCGTCTTGAGGCCGTCGGTCATGTCGTACTCCTAGCCACTGCGCGGACCGACGAGGTGTGTCGGTGTCGACCGGCGGATCTCGCCGGTGGTTCCACGCTAGGGCGCGCCGGCGTGGAGTGGCTTCTCGAATCCTGACCGGTCGTGCGGAGCGCGGCCGGCGACTCCCGCCGCACGCCCCCTCTTCCTACGTCGACTCCCGGCGCACCAGCTCCGTCGGCAGGATCACCGCCGCCGGCTCGTCGCCGCCGATCTGGGCCAGCAGGACCCGGACCATCTCCGCGCTGATGCGGTCCCACGGCTGCCGGATCGTGGTCAGGGTCGGGCGGGCCGAGAGCGCGGCGGGCGAGTCGTCGAAGCCCCCGACCGCGACGTCCTCGGGAACCCGCCGCCCCGCCCGTTCGAGCGCCGTCAGCACCCCCTGCGCCATCAGGTCGGAGGCGACGAACACGGCGTCCATGTCGGGTGCCTGGGCGAGCAGCCGTTCGGCCCCCGACTCCCCGCTGGCCCGGCTGTAGTCGCCGCAGACCACGAGCCGGTCGTCGACCCCGGCGCCCGCCTCGGTGAGGACCTCGCGGTAGCCGGCGAGGCGCTCGACACCGCCCGGGGTGTCCAGCGGCCCGGTGACCACTCCGATCCGGCGGCGGCCAAGCGACAGCAGGTGGCGCACCATGTCCCGGGCGCCGTCCCGGTCGTCGGCCGCCACGTAGCTCACCTTCGAGCCGAGGCCGATCGGCTTGCCGCAGGCGACCAGCGGCACGCCCGCCGCGCGCAGCTCCTCGGCGACCGGGTCCCCGGAGTGGCTGGAGACCAGCAGCACGCCGTCCACGTGACCGGCCGTGATGTACCGCGTGATCCGCCGCCGTTCGTCCTCGGTGCCGGCCAGCATCAGCAGGAGCGGTACGTCGTGCGCGGCCAGGGCCTGGGTGCAGCCCCGCAGCAGGACGTTGAAGTTGGGGTCCTCGAAGAACCGCTCCTGCGGCTCGGTGAGCAGGAAGCCGACCGAGTCGGACCGCCCGGTGATCAGCGAACGGGCGTGCCGGTTGACGACGTAGCCCGTCTTGCGGATGGCCGCGTTCACCGCCTCCAGGGCGGCCGGGCTGACGTAGTGCCCGCCGTTGAGCACGCGCGAGACGGTGCCCCGTGACACGCCCGCCACCCGCGCCACGTCGTGAATCGTCGGCGGTCTGCGCCGGCCCCCCGGATTGTTCATGGTCACGACTTTACGACTCCGGGCGGCGGGGCGAGGGCCATCGGCGGGGGAGGCGCGGAGGGCGGGGCAGGCAGGTCGCGGCGCGTCCGGTGACACGCCCGGCGCAGGCGGACCAGCCGTCCCCGGGCCGGGGGCCGGGGCCCGCCGGGGGGTCGCGAACCCCCTGTCGCCCGCGCCGGCCGAGGCCTCGCCCGCAGGTGAGACGGGTCTTCGGCAGTCGCGCCCGAGGCGACTCGTACACCTGCCTCCCGCATGGAGGTTCGGTTACCGGACAAAAGGCGCGGAGTCGCGGACATGCCGTCCCGGTGTGCGGGAGAGTGGGGGCGCGGTCGGGGCGGCTCGGACGGAGGGGACGCGATGCTGAGGACTTCCGCCAGTGCGAGGCGGCTGGACATCCTGGAATGGCTGAAGGACCCGCTCGCGCACTTCCCGCCGCAGCGGCACGGTGACCCCGTCGAGGACGGGGTCACCGCGGACGCCGTCGCCCGCAGGCTCGGAGTGCCGCGCCCGGTCGCGGTCACCCACCTCGGTCTGCTCGTGGACGTCGGCCTGCTGCGTACCAGGACGATCCGGCGGCGCACCTACTACCGTCGTGACGAGGTCCGCATAGCCGAGGTGGCCCGCATGTTCGAGAAGGGCTGGTGAGGCAGGGGGCGGTGAGTCAACGGCCGGTAGCGTAAAGGCTGATGACGCGGCGCCCGTCCGCCGGCGGCCGGCGAGAACGGGCGCCCGGGCACGCCGGTGACGCCCCGCTGTTCCGGAACGGCCGGCAGGACCCGGCGGGGCAGGCGCCGCCAGGGGGTACGCACCCGCGAGGCCCCTTCGGGCGACAGGGAAGGACACACGCGCATGGAACGTCCCACAGCTCTCGTCCCGCGGCACTACATCGCGATCGGCGGCCGCGGCCCCGAGGACGTGGTCGCCGACGACCGCGGCCGGGTGATCACCGGCGTGGAGGACGGCCGCATCCTGCGCATCGACGGTCTCACCGACCCCGCGGCCACCCGCGTCGAAGTGCTCGCCGAGACCGGCGGCAGACCCCTCGGCCTCGAACTGCTCCCGGACGGCGCCCTGTTGGTGTGCGACGCCGAACGCGGCCTGCTGCGCGTCGACTTGGCCGACGGCGCGGTCCGTGTCCTCGCCGACTCGGTGGCGGGGGAGCCGCTGCGGTTCTGCAGCAACGTGGTCGCCCTCTCCGACGGCAGCGTCTGCTTCACCGTCTCCAGCCGCCGCTACCCCCTGGACCAGTGGATCGGTGATCTGGTCGAACACACCGCGACCGGACGGCTGTTGCGCCTCGCCCCCGGCGCCGGCACCCCCGAAGTACTGCTGGAGGGACTCCGGTTCGCCAACGGTGTCGCGGCGAGCGGCGACGAGTCCTTCCTCGTCGTCGCCGAGACCGGCGCGTACCGCCTGACCCGCTACTGGCTCACCGGGCCCAAGGCCGGACGCGCCGAGCCGTTCGCCGAGAACCTCCCCGGCATGCCCGACAACCTGTGGCGCGGCGGCCCCGACGGGCTGATCCGGGTCGCCCTCGCGGGCCCCCGGGTGCCACCGCTGGACCTGTTGCGCCGCGGGACGCCGACGGTCCGCCGTACCGCCGCCCGCGTCGCCGTGCGCGCCCCCTTCCGCCCCACCGGCACGATCGGCGTGCTGGCGTTCGACGACCAGGGCGCCCTCGTCCAGCATCTCGCCCGCCGCCGCTCCGGTTTCCGCATGGTCACCGCCGTCTGCGAGGCCGCCGGGCACCTGGTGCTGGGGAGTCTGTGGGAGCGGGGCGTGGCGGTGTGCGAGGCGCCCGCCCCGAAATGACCCGGGCGCGGGCCCGGCGTTAACCTGTTGCCCGGCCGTGATCATCCTCGCGGCCCGGCGGTGGGGCCCGCCGTACCCCGATCGCGGCACGACAGCCGCCGACGGGCGTGCGCGTGACGCCGAAGCCCGCGAGGGGCCGGCGGAGCGTGTACGGTCCGCGCCCCGGCGAGTAGGAGTCGTACGACGATGACAGCCCCGGAAGCCGACAGCCTCGGTGTCCGCCCCCGGCGGCGGCCCGCCCGGCGCGGTCAGGCCCCCGTCGTCGCGGTGGTCGCCCTCGGCGGAGCCGTCGGTGCCACCGCCCGCTACGCGCTCGCGCTGTGGTGGCCCACGCGGCCGGGGCACTTCCCCTGGGCGACCTTCTGGACCAACGTCACCGGCTGTGCCGTGATCGGCGTGTTCATGGTGGTCATCACCGACGTGTGGGCCGCCCACCGGCTGGTGCGCCCGTTCTTCGGCACCGGCGTGCTCGGCGGCTTCACCACCTTCTCCACGTACGCCGTCGACTTCCAGAAACTGCTCGACGCCGGTCACCCCCTCACCGGTCTGGTCTATCTCGCCGCGACGCTCCTCGCGGCGCTCACCGCGGTGTGGCTCGGGGTCCTCGCCGCCCGCCGCGTCCTGAAGTGGAGGCAGCCATGACGAGGCTGACCGGCAGCGCCCTGCGCGTGACCGTCTTCGTCGGCGAGAACGACACCTGGCACCGCAAGCCGCTGTACTCGGAGATCGTGCACCGCGCCCACGCGGCGGGCCTGGCGGGCGCCAGCGTGTTCCGCGGCATCGAGGGCTTCGGCGCCTCCTCGCTGATCCACACCACCAGGCTGCTCTCGCTCAGCGAGGACCTGCCCGTGGCGATCGTCATCGTCGACACCGAGGAGAGGGTCCGCGCCTTCCTGCCGGAGCTGGACGAACTCGTCACCGAGGGCATGGTCGTCCTCGACACCTGTGAGGTCGTCCGGTACACCGGCCGCCGGGGGAGCGAGACCGGCACTCCCGGCGAAACGGACGCGGGCGGCGACGTGAAGGGTAAGAGGTCGTTGTGAACTGGCTGCTGGTGGTCGCCGGCGCGATGGTCGGTGCCCCGCTGCGCTACCTCACCGACCGTGCGGTGCAGGCCAGGCACGACTCGGTCTTCCCCTGGGGCACCTTCGCCGTCAACCTCGCCGGCTGTCTCGTCCTGGGCCTGCTGACCGGCGCGGCGGCCGCCGGCGCGGCCGACTCCCGCCTCCAGATGCTCCTGGGAACCGGCCTGTGCGGTGCTCTGACGACGTACTCCACGTTCTCGTACGAGACACTGCGGCTGACCGAGACGGGGGCGGGCCTCTACGCCGCCGCCAACGTCGTCGGCAGCGTCACGGCGGGTCTCGGCGCGGCCTGGGCCGGGGCGTCGCTCGCCCAGGCCGTGTGGTCCTAGGGGGCGACGCCGGATCCCCGCGGCCTCGCGAGGATCCGCCTCACACCCCCGGGCGACCGGGTACCCCGCGCGCGTAGTTCAGACTGTCTACAGCACAGTCGACAGTCGGCCCACTCCTCAGAACTGGATCCCATGAGCGTCATCAACGTCGGTCAGGCCGTGATTCTCGGAGCCGTCGAGGGGGTGACCGAGTTCCTGCCCGTCTCCTCCACCGGCCATCTGAAGATCACCGAGGGGCTGATGAACATCCCCGTCGACAACGACGCGGTCGTGGGATTCTCGGCCGTCATCCAGGTCGGCGCGATCGCCGCCGTGCTCGTGTACTTCTTCAAGGACATCGTGCGGATCGTCACCGCCTGGGGCCGTGGCCTGCGCAACAAGGAGGAGCGCTACCACCACGACTACAAGTTCGCCTGGTGGGTGATCTACGCGACGATCCCGATCGTGATCGTCGGCCTGGCCGCCAAGCCGCTGATCGAAGGGCCGCTGGCCTCCCTGTGGGTGGTCGCCGGCTCGCTGATCGCCGGCAGCGCCGTGATGTGGGCGGCGGACCAGATGGGGCGGCACAAGCGCGGGGAGGACGACACCTCCTTCAAGGACGCGATGCTGGTGGGCAGTTCGCAGATCCTCGCCCTGCTCTTCCCCGGGTTCTCCCGCTCCGGCGCCACCATGTCCACGGCCCTGATCCTCGACCTGGACCGGGTCGCCGCGACCCGTCTGTCCTTCTTCCTCGGCATCCCCGCCCTGACCGGCGCGGGCCTGTACGAGCTGAAGGACGCCCTGGGCACCGGTGTGGGCGCCGCCCCGCTGCTGGTCGGCACGGCGGTCTCGTTCGTGGTGGCCTACGGCTCCATCGCCTGGCTGCTGAAGTTCGTCGCCAAGCACTCCTTCAACGCGTTCGTGATCTACCGGATCGTGGTCGGCCTGGCCCTCTTCGGGCTGCTCGCCGGGGGCGTGCTCGACAGCTGAGCCACCGCGCGCCACGGGGTGTGCGGCCTGCTTTCAGGTCGCGCACCCCGTGAATCTTTTCTTTCACCCGTCTTGACAGTGCGCTCCCGCCGCCCGCAGGATCACTCCCGTGAACCTGTCAGACAGCCAGACAGGTGGTGCGGTCCCGCGGCGCGTCAGCGCCATGGAAGCGGTGCTGGCCCACCTCCGCGGCGCCATCGAGCGCGGCGCGTACGCCATCGGCGACAAGCTCCCCTCCGAGGCCGAGCTGTGCCGCACCCTCGAGGTCTCCCGCCCCGTCCTGCGCGAGGCCCTGCGCGCCCTGCAGACCATGGGGCTGACGGTGTCCAGGACCGGCAAGGGCACCTTCGTGGTCGCCAGCACCGTCGAGGACCCCACCTTCGGCGACTACGCGGCCAGCGACCTGCTGGAGGTACGCCGCCACATCGAGATCCCGGTCGCGGGCTACGCGGCGCTGCGCCGCACCCCGGAGAACCTGGACCACCTGGCCCACCTCCTGGACCGCATGGAACAGGAGACGGACACCACCGCGTGGGTCGCCATGGACTCGCTCTTCCACCTCGCCGTGGCCGAGGCCGCCCAGAACCCGGTCTTCCGCCGGGTGATCGAGGAGATCCGCGACGCGCTGGCCCGCCAGTCCGCGTTCCTCAACGAACTCGGCGGCCGCCGCGAGCAGTCCAACCGCGAGCACCGCGCGATCGTCGAGGCGCTGCTCGACGGCAGCGAACACGACGCCGTCGAAGCCATGACCCACCACCTCGACCGCGTCGAGACGACCCTCACCGACATCGTGCGCAACCCCCGGCGCGCGGACACCCCCATGGAAGGCGGACCCGAGGCGTGAGCGAGCAGCACCTCCGGCAGGAGACCCGCACCCCGGCCGCGCACGTCGACGCCGGGGACGAGGGCTACAGCAAGTCGCTGAAATCCCGGCACGTCAACATGATCGCCATCGGCGGCGCCATCGGCACCGGCCTCTTCCTCGGCGCCGGCGGCCGGCTCGCCGACGCCGGCCCGTCCCTGTTCATCGCCTACGCCGTCTGCGGCGTCTTCGCCTTCCTCGTGGTGCGGGCCCTGGGCGAACTCGTCCTGTACCGGCCGTCCTCCGGCGCCTTCGTCTCGTACGCGAGGGAGTTCCTCGGCGAGAAGGGCGCCTACACCGCGGGCTGGATGTACTTCCTGAACTGGGCCACCACCGGGATCGCCGACATCACCGCGGTGGCGACCTACACCCACTACTGGGGCATGTTCTCCGACGTCCCGCAGTGGGTGATCGCGCTGATCGCCCTGGCCGTGGTCCTCACGGTGAACCTGATCTCGGTGAAGATCTTCGGCGAACTGGAGTTCTGGTTCGCCATCGTCAAGGTCAGCGCCCTGGTGATCTTCATGTGCATCGGCATCTTCCTGCTGGTCACCCGGCACCCCGTGGACGGCGCCACCCCCGGCCCCTCCCTGATCGCCGACCACGGCGGCATCTTCCCCAGCGGCCTGCTGCCCATGCTGCTGATCATCCAGGGTGTCGTGTTCGCCTACGCCTCCGTCGAACTGGTCGGTGTGGCCGCCGGCGAGACCGAGAACCCCGAGAAGATCATGCCGAAGGCGATCAACTCGATCATGTGGCGCGTCGGCCTGTTCTACGTCGGCTCGGTGGTCCTGCTGTCGATGCTGCTGCCCTGGGACAGGTACTCCGCCGGCGAGAGCCCCTTCGTCACCGTGCTGTCCAAGGTGGGTATCCCGGCGGCCGGCGGCGTGATGAACCTCGTCGTCCTCACCGCGGCCATGTCCTCGCTCAACTCCGGGCTCTACTCCACCGGCCGCATCCTGCGCTCCATGGCCATGTCCGGCTCCGCCCCGAAGTTCACCGCCGCGATGAGCCGCAGCCAGGTCCCCTACGGCGGCATCCTGCTCACCAGCGGCATCTGTGTGCTCGGCGTCGGCCTCAACTTCGTCGTGCCCGCCGACGCGTTCGAGATCGTGCTGAACTTCGCCGCGATCGGCATCCTCTCCACCTGGGGCATGATCATGCTCTGCCACCTGCTCTTCTGGCGGAAGACCCAGCAGGGCGAACTCACCCGCCCCGGCTACCGCCTGCCGGGTTCCCCCTGGACCGAACTCGTGACGCTGGCCTTCCTCGCCACCGTCCTGGTCCTCATGTACGCCGACGGCGGCGCCGGACGCACCACCGTGCTGTGCCTGCCGCTGATCGTCGCCGCCCTGGCCGCCGGCTGGTTCGCCGTCCGCGGCCGGGCCGCCCGCACACCGACCACCGGAGCGGACGCGTGACCCGCGCACCCGCCCACGATCACCAGGCAGTCATGTACACCAGCTCCGTCGCGGACGCACCCCTCGTCCGCGAACCCCTCCACGCCCCCGTCGCCCACCTGATACGCGGCGGGATGACCGAGGGCATCCACTACGGATCCGTCGTCGTCCTCGGCGCCGGCGGCGAAATCCGGCTCCAGATCGGCGACATCGAGGCCGCCTGCTACCCGCGCTCGGCGCTCAAGCCCGTCCAGGCCGTGGCCATGGTCCGGGCCGGCCTGCCCCTCGACGGTGAGCTGCTCTCGCTCGCCGCCGCCAGCCACTCCGGCGAGGAACGCCACCTCGCCGGCGCCCGGCGCATCCTGGAGCTCGCCGGCCTCACCGAGGACGCCCTGCGCAACACCCCCGACCTGCCGTTCGGCCCGGCCGTCCGCGAGACCTGGCTGCGCGAGGGCCGGCCGGCGTCCCGGCTCGCCCAGAACTGCTCCGGCAAGCACGCGGCCATGCTGTACGTCAGCCGGCTCAACGGCTGGTCCCTCGACGACTACCTCGACCCCCGCCACCCGCTCCAGCAGGCGATCGCCGAGATCGCGGAGGACCTCACCGGACAGCGCGTCGCCCAGGTCAGCGTCGACGGCTGCGGCGCGCCCCTGTTCGCCGTCTCCGTGCACGGCCTCGCCCGGGCGGCCGCCCGGATCACCACCGCCGCCCCCGGCACCCCCGAGGCACGCGTGGCGGACGCGGTGCGCGCACACCCCGAGATGGCCTCCGGCTCCGGCCGGGACGTGGCCGCGCTGATGCGGGCCGTGCCCGGACTGCTCACCAAGGACGGCTTCGAGGGCGTACAGGTGGCCGCGCTGCCGGACGGCCGGGCCGTCGCCGTGAAGATCGCCGACGGCGCGGACCGGGCCCGTGTCCCGGTCGCCGCGGCGGCGCTCGCCCGGGCCGGCGTCGATCCCGCCGCCCTCACCGCGTTCGCCGGTGAGCCGCTGTTCGGCGGCGGCAGGCCCGTCGGCGGTGTCCGCCCCGCCCGCGCGCTGGATCCGCTCACCTGAGGCCGGCCCTCCACGGAGCCGCGACGCCGTGGAGACCCGCAGGCCCTTGCCACCCACCCGTACTCCTCGCCCGAGAGAAGGCCCGCACCGTCATGACCGCAGCCACCCGCAGCGAGCACGACCTCCTCGGCGACCGCGAGGTCCCCGCCGGGGCGTACTGGGGCATCCACACCCTGCGCGCCACGGAGAACTTCCCCATCACCGGGACCCCCATCTCCGCCTACCCGCATCTCATCGACGCCCTGGCAGCCGTCAAGGAGGCCGCCGCCCTCGCCAACGAGGAACTGGGCCTGCTGGCCCCGGAGAAGGCCGCCGCCGTCGTCGGGGCCTGCCGTGAGATCCGCGCGGGCGGCCTGCACGACCAGTTCGTCGTCGACGTCGTCCAGGGCGGCGCCGGCACCTCGACCAACATGAACGCCAACGAGGTCATCGCCAACCGCGCGCTGGAACTGCTCGGACACGCCAAGGGCGACTACGCGCGGCTGCACCCCAACGAGGACGTCAACCTCGGCCAGTCCACCAACGACGTCTACCCCACCGCCGTCAAGGTCGCGACCGTCTTCGCCGTGCGGGGCCTGCTGCAGGCGATGGCCGTGCTCCAGGACGCCTTCGCCCGCAAGGCCGTCGAGTTCCGTGACGTCCTGAAGATGGGCCGCACCCAGCTCCAGGACGCGGTGCCGATGACGCTGGGCCAGGAGTTCTCCGCGTACGCCGTCATGCTCGACGAGGACCGCCTGCGGCTCGCCGAGGCCGTGGAGTTGATCCACGAGATCAACCTCGGCGCCACCGCCATCGGCACCGGCCTCAACGCCCCCGCCGGATACGCCGAGTCGGCCCGCCGCCACCTCGCCCAGATCACCGGGCTGCCGCTGGTCACGGCGGCCAACCTGGTCGAAGCCACCCAGGACTGCGGGGCGTTCGTGCAGATGTCCGGCGTGCTCAAGCGGATCGCGGTCAAGCTCTCCAAGAGCTGCAACGACCTGCGGCTGCTGTCGTCGGGTCCGCGTGCCGGACTCGGTGAGATCAACCTGCCGCCGGTGCAGGCCGGTTCGTCCATCATGCCCGGCAAGGTCAACCCGGTGATCCCCGAGGTCGTCAACCAGGTCGCCTTCGAGGTGATCGGCAACGACGTCACCATCACGATGGCGGCCGAGGCCGGACAGCTCCAGCTCAACGCCTTCGAACCGATCATCCTGCACTCCCTGTCGGAGAGCATCACCCATCTGCGCGCCGCCTGCCTGACCCTCGCCGAGCGCTGCGTCGACGGGATCACCGCCAACACCGAGGTGCTGCGGCGCACGGTGGAGAACTCCATCGGCCTGGTCACCGCGCTCAACCCGCACATCGGCTACACGGCCGCCACCGACATCGCCAAGGAGGCCCTCGCCACCGGCCGGGGCGTGGCCGAACTCGTCCTGGAGAAGGGCCTGTTGCCGGCCGAGAAGCTGGCCGCGCTGCTGCGGCCGGAGATCCTCGCGGGCAGCGGCCCGGCCACCCTGGTCTGACCGCGGGGCGCACCAGGACCGGCCCGGAGGCACAATGGTGATCATGACCTCGTCCATGACCTTCCAGCCGGTCCTGGAACGCATCGCCGCCGAGATCGAGCGGACCCCCGGCCGCGGCCGGCCCGCCGACTACATCCCGGCGCTCGCGGCCTGCGACCCGCGCCGCTTCGGCATGGCCGTCGCCGAGCTGGACGGCACGGTCTACGGGGTGGGGGACTGGCGCGAGCCGTTCTCCACGCAGTCCCTCACCAAGGTCTTCACCCTCGCGCTCGACCTGGCCCGTGAGGGCGACGAACTCTGGGAGCACGTGGGCCGCGAGCCCTCCGGCAACCCGTTCAACTCCCTGGTCCAGCTGGAGTACGAGAGCGGTATCCCGCGCAACCCGTTCATCAACGCCGGCGCGCTGGTCGTCACCGACCGGCTGCACAGCCGGACCGGGGACGCGGCGGGCGAACTGCTGGCGTTCCTGCGCGCGGAGAGCGGCAACCCGGCGCTGGACTTCGACAAGGAGGTCGCCGACTCCGAGTCCGCGCACGGTGACCGCAACGCCGCCCTGGCCCACTTCATGGCCTCCTACGGCAACATCGACAACCCGGTGCCGGCGCTCCTGGACCAGTACTTCCGGCAGTGCTCGATCACCGCCTCCTGCGCCGACCTCGCCCTGGCCACCGGCTTCCTGGCCCGGCACGGCATCCGTGCCGACGGCAGCCGGCTGCTCACCCGCAGCCAGGCCAAGCAGGTCAACGCCGTGATGCTGACCTGCGGGACGTACGACGCGGCGGGCGAGTTCGCCTACCGGGTGGGCCTGCCCGGCAAGAGCGGGGTCGGCGGCGGCATCATCGCGGTCGTCCCGGGCCGCTGCACACTGTGCGTGTGGGGGCCGGGGCTGGACGAGCGCGGCAACTCGGTGGCTGGCGTCGCGGCCCTGGAGCGCTTCACGACCCTGACGGGCCTGTCCGTGTTCTGAACGACGTACGCCCCTTCGGCCGCAGGGCTCAGCCGAGCCTCGTCGAGGACCGGCAGCGGCAGGGACGTGGGTCGCATGAGGGACACGTGCGTGGTGCTTGGCCGCCGGGACCAGACGCCCGACGTGCTCGGGGTGGCGCACGGCGATCTCCAGGGCGGTGAGTCCGCCGAGGCTGAAACCGACGAAGTCGGCCTGTGCGATGCCGAGTTGGTCCAGCAGGGCGACCACGTCCGTGGCAAGGGCCAGGCACCGTCATCGCGCGGCCGAGGCCGGCGGTGTGGCCGTGGCCCCGGAGTTCGGGGGTCCCGACGTACCGGCCGGCCGACAGCGCGGGCAGCACCGCCCCGAACGTGAGGCCGGCGGCCAGCACACCCCCGTGCAGCAGCACCGGCGGCCGGCCGCCGTCACGGACGGTGCCGTGGACCTCGTAGTACGTCTTCGGGCCGTCGACGTCGGCGTACCCGGAGCCGCTCGGCATGGTCATCACGTCCGTTGCGTGGAATGCGGACAGCCGGGAGACCTCCGCGCGGCCACGAACTCATCGGTTCCGGCCGGAGCACGCACCGGACACACGCAGGTCCCCGCGCGGAGAGTCCCGCGTCCCTTTCCGGCCACCCTGCGTTGCGACGCTTCCCGAGTGTTGGCCATGGCTTTGCCTGTCGATCTCCGCCGCTGCCAGGTGCTCGGGCTGCTCGGTACCGCCTGCCTCGCCGCGGGAGGTGAGGCCGCGGGCGCCCTGCCCGTGCGGGAACTGCTCGCGCCCGCCTCCGCGCGCGCCGCGCTCGGCCTGGTCGGCGTGTACTTCGGCGTCGTCCTGCTGATAGCGGCCTGGGCGCTGCTGGGACGGCTGGTCCGCGGACCCGAGCCGCCCACTCCGCGTGCCCTGCTGCTGGTCCTCGCCGTGTGGGCCGCCCCGCTGCTGCTGGCGCCCCCGCTGTTCAGCCGTGACGTGTACAGCTACCTGGCCCAGGGCGCCATGGTCGACGCCCACATGGACGTGTACGCGCACGGGCCGGCGCGGCTCGGCGGTCCGCTCGCGGACGAGGTCGCCCCGGCGTGGCGGAACACCGGAGCCCCCTACGGCCCGGTGTTCCTCGCGGTCGCCTCCGGGCTGTCCGGCCTCACGCGCGGGCAGTTGCCCGCGGGCCTCTTCGGCATGCGCCTGGTCGCGCTGCTCGGGGTGGCGCTGATGGCGGCCGCGCTGCCCCGGCTGGCCCGGCACAGCGGCGCCGACCCGGCCGCCGCGCTGTGGCTCGGCGCCCTCAACCCGCTCGTGCTGCTCCATCTGGTCGCGGGCGCCCACAACGACGCCGTCATGCTCGGCCTGCTGGGCCTCGGCCTGGTCGCGGCGCTCGGCCGGTGGCCCGTCCTGGGCGCCGTCCTGGTCACCCTCGCAGCCCTGGTCAAGGCACCCGCCGTCCTCGGGCTCGCCGCGGTCGTCGTCCTGCAGACGCGCACCGGTCGCGGTCCGGCGAAGGCCGTCCTGACGACGGCGCTCGCGGCCGGGGCGACCACGGTCGCCGCGACCGCCGTCGCCGGCACCGGCTACGGCTGGATACGCGCGCTCGACACCCCCGTGTCCCCGCACAACTGGGCCCTCACGAGTCTCCTCGGCCGCGCCACCGGGGCCCTGCTGGACCGGCTCGGCAGCGATCTGGCACCGCTGGCCGTCCCGGTCTGGCACGCCCTCGGCATGGTGGCCGTCGTCGTCGCCGTGGCCGTCATATGGCTGCGGCTGCGCCCGCGTCCCCTGTACGCGCTGGGCCTGAGCCTGGCCGCGGTGGCGGCCTTCGGCCCGGCGATCCGCCCCTGGTACGCGCTGTGGGGACTGTTCCTGATCGCCGCCGCGGCCCCCAGCACCTCGGTACGGCACCGGGTGGCGGCCGTGACGGGCGTGCTCGCGCTCACCGTCCTGCCCGGTGGCGGCGCCGCGGACACCGGGCAACTGGTCCTGGCCGTCTCCGGCGGGGTCCTCGCGGTGGTCGTGCTGTGGCAGGCCCACCAGACGGCACAGGCACAGGCACAGGCACCGGCACCGGGACGCACCGCATGACGCTTCCGCACACCGAGCGCGGCCGGCTGGCGGTGTCGCTGGCCCTGGTCGCCGCCGTCACCGCGTTCACCGCGACCGTGCCGCTGCTGCGCGACTGGTTCGACCTGCGTGTCTACTACGGGACCGTGGACACCTGGGTCCACCACGGCGGCCACATCTACGACTACCGGGTGCCGGGTACGGCGTACGGCTTCACGTACCCGCCGTTCGCGGCCGTGACCATGCTGCCGATGGCGCTGCTCGGTCTCCGCGCGGCGATCGTGGTGACGCTGCTGCTGAACCTCACCGCGCTGGCGGCGGTGCTGCGCGTCCTCACCGGGCGGGCCTGGCGGCGCCACGGCTGGTACGGCTGTGTGCTGGGCGCCTGCGCGCTCGCGCTGTTCGAGCCGGTGCGCGACACCTTCAGCTTCGGCCAGGTGAACCTGATGCTGCTGGCCCTGGTGCTGGCCGACGGGTGGCTGCTGACGTCCGGCCGGGGGCGCTGGGCGGGCGCCGGGATCGGACTGGCCGCCGCGGTCAAGCTGACGCCGGCGCTCTTCGTCGTCCTGCTGCTGCTCGGCGGCCGCCGGCGGGCCGCCGCGCTCGCGACGGCCGTCGCGGCCGCGGCCACGGCTCTCGCCGCCTGGGTGGCGCCGGACGCCTCGCGCTTCTTCTGGACGGAGGCGATGTGGGACACGACCCGTGTGGGCCGTCTCGACTACGTCTCCAACCAGTCGCTCCAGGGTGTGCTGGCCCGGCTGGGCGCGGAGGGCCGGCCGGTGTGGGCGGCGGTGGTCCTGGTGGTCCTGTGCGTGTGGGGGGTGCGGGCACGCCGGGCGGCGGTCGCGGGGGACTGGCCGGGCGCCCTCGCCCTCACCGGACTGGCCGCCTGCCTGGTCAGCCCGATCACCTGGGTGCACCACCTGGTGTGGCTGCTGCCGTCGTTCGCGGTGCTGGTCCGCGCCGGGCATCCGCGGGTCGCGGCCGCCCTGTACGCGGTCCTGTGCACCAGTGTGGTGTGGCTGTGGTTCGACGACGCGTCCGGCCTCGACGGGTTCCTCGGCGGCAACACCTACGCCTGGATCACCCTGGGTCTGCTCCTGTGGCTGCCGGCCGGTCAGCTCCGCTCCGGGCGCCCCAGCGCGAACCGCAGTGCCAGGGCCACGGCGCCCGCGCCCAGACCCGCGGCGCCCGCGATCACCCCCGCCTCGGGCCAGCCGGGCCGGCCGGGAGTGTCTCCTTCCGGGGAGACGACGGCCGCCACGGGCAGCCGGGCCGACGCGGGCCTGACCCGCAGTGCGTCCAGGGACCCCACGGGGTCGACCCGCCCGGCCGCGCCGAAACCCCAGTCGAGCAGCGCCCGCGCCTCCTCGTACACGGTGAAGCCGCCGCCGGCCTGAGGGTTCATCACGGTGACGACCAGGGTGCGCCCGCCGCGGCGGGCGGCGGCCACCAGGGTGTTGCCGGCGTTGCTGGTGTAGCCGTTCTTGACGCCGATCAGGCCGGGGTAGCGCTGCACCCCGTCGGCGCCGGTCAGCAGCCGGTTGGTGTTGCGGATGCCGAAGGGCTGGTCGCCGGCGCCGGGGAACAGGGCCTCGGTGGTGCCGCAGTACCGTGCGAAGTCAGGGTCGCGCAGCCCGGCGCGCCCGAACACGGCGAGGTCGTACGCCGACGACACCTGGCCCGGCGTGTCGTACCCGTCGGGTGACCGCACGTTCGTGTCGCGGGCCCCCAGCGCGCGGGCCTTTGCCTGCATGCGGGCGGCGGCGCCCTGCCAGCCGCCGGTGAGCGCGGCCAGGACGTGCACGGCGTCGTTGCCGGAGTTGAGGAAGACCCCGCGCCACAGGTCGGCGATCTGGTAGGTGCGGCCCTCGGCCACCCCGACCAGGCTGCTGCCGGGGCCGATGCCCGCCAGTTCCGCCGCGGTGACCTGGTGCCTGATCCCGCCCGGCAGTGAGGGCAGCACGGTGAGGGCGAACAGTGTCTTGAGGGTGCTGGCCGGTGGCAGTCTGCGGTGCGCGTCGTGCGCGGCGAGCACCTCGCCGGTGTCGGCGTCGGCCACCAGCCAGGACAGCGCGGAGAGGGCCGGGATCCGGGGCGCACCGGCCCGCGGCCGGACCTGGGTGCCGGAGCGGTAGAGCAGAGCGGGCTGCGGGGCGGCCGCCCGCGCCCCGCCTGGTGCGCCGGGGTCGTTCCCGGCGGGCGCGGCGGCCGCGGCGGGGGCGAGCGCGAGCAGGCCCACCACACAGAACGCGCAGGCCGACACAGCCGTCCGAGAAGAAAAGCCGATAGTCATACCGCAAATGTAGGAACGCACCCGCCGCCGGGGGCGCTGCCCCGGCCGGGCGGGGCCCGCGAGCACCCGGATGCCGCACGGGGGACCCGGAGGGACGCCGGAACCCGGATGCCGCACGGGGGACCCGGAGGGGCGCCGGAACCCGGATGCGCGGGGGGCGCGGGTGCCGGCCGGTGCCCGAGGTCAGCTCGCGGGCAGTGTCGGCTGGATGCGGCGCAGGAACGTCGCGTTGTCCGGTGTCTCCCGCATCCGGTCCAGGAGGGTCTCCAGGCTGGTCTGCCCGTCCCGCGTCTGCAGCACCCGGCGCAGTCCGCGCATGGCGGTCAACTCGGCCTGGCTCAACAGGAGTTCCTCGCGCCGGGTGCCGGACGGGTTGATGTCGACGGCCGGGAAGACGCGGCGGGAGGCGAGGTCGCGGCTGAGGCGGAGCTCCATGTTGCCGGTGCTCTTGAGCTCCTCGAAGTAGAAGTCGTCGGCGCGGGAGCCCGTTTCCACCAGGGCGGTGGCGAGGATGGTGAGGGAGCCGCCCTCCTCGGCCAGACGGGCGGCCCCGAAGAACCGCTTGGGTCCGTGCAGCGCGGCCGCGTCGACGCCGCCGGAGAGGGTGCGGCCGCTGGACGCGCCCGCGTTGTTGTGGGCCCGGCACAGCCGCGTGAGGGAGTCGAGGAGGATGACGACGTCCTCGCCCGCCTCGACGAGCCGCTTGGCCCGCTCGATGACGAGTTCGGCCAGCGCGATGTGCTGCCGGGGCGCCCGGTCGAAGGTCGAGGCGTACACCTCGCCCCGCACGGAGCGGCGCATCTCGGTGACTTCCTCGGGGCGCTCGTCGAGCAGCACCACCATCAGCCGGGCTTCGGGGTGGTTGCCGGCCACTGCGGCCGCGATCTGCTGGAGCAGGACGGTCTTGCCGGTCTTGGGCGGGGCGACGATGAGCCCGCGCTGACCCTTGCCGACCGGCGCGATCAGATCGGCGACCCGGCCGGTGAGCCCGGCCGCGGGATGTTCCAGGCGGATCCGTCCGCGCGGGTGCAGCGGGGTGAGGTCGCCGAAGTGGCGGCGGCCGCGCAGTTCACCGGGGTCGCGGCCGTTGACGCGGGCGACCTCGGTGAGGGCCCGCTGGGTGCCGCGGACACCGTCGACGAGGTCTCCCTTGCGCAGGCCGTGACGGCGGATGAGCGCGGGCGGTACCTGGAGGTCGGTGGGCAGCGGCGTCAGGTCGGTGGAGCGAAGGTGCCCCTTCCCGTTCGCGTCGATGTCGAGGACGCCGGTCGCGACCCGGGCGGGAAGCTCCTGCCGGGCGGGAGGGTGCTGGAGTGTGGTGGTCATGGTGGTCGGTCCTTTCGAGGACACCGGACATGAGGCATGCGAGGGGGAGGGAAGGCCGCGAAGGGAGGGCGCACGGCGCACCTCGGCGGCGGGAACGGCACCGGCCTCGGCCACGGCGGAGCCGGGGCGTTGAAACGAGGCGGTGCGGAGAGGCCGTGTACCGGCGGAAGAGGCCGGTGTGTCGGCGGAACTGAGGAGGAACAGGCACCGGCGCCCGGAAAACTGGGGCGTGCACGAGTGCTGTTGGGACTGTACCACGCGGTTCGGGTCCGCTGTGCGCTACCTGACCCCGCGCGTCGGTTCCGACGTTCTCAACGCACTCGGGTCCTCATCTGTTCCGCCTTGCCGGAAGACGGTCGGCGGACGGGCGGGGCGGTCCGCGCGGCGGTCGGGCGTCCGGTCGCGCCGAGGGGCTGCGCCCGCCGTCGCGAGCAGGGAGAATCGATCGCTCGTACGGCGTCAACCAGCCCGCAGGGAGCCCCCGTTGGACACCTCGCCCGTCACGCCGCACCGTCTGGACCCCGCGGGCGGCTGCCCGCACGCCGACAACGCCCGGCTGCTCGCCCGGGCCGCGGTCGCCCCGGTCGTCCTGCCCGGTGACGTCGAGGGGATGGTCGTGCTGGGCCACGACGCGCTCAGGGAGTTCCTCGCGCACCCCGAAGTCGCCAAGAACGCGCGGCACTTCACGGCCCTGCGGGAGGGGCGCGTGACCGCCGGCTGGCCGCTGCTCACCTTCGCCACCGTGCACGGCATGACCACCGCCGACGGTGACGACCACCGGAGGCTGCGGTCGCTGGTGAACCGGGCGTTCACGGCCCGCCGTGTCGAGGAACTGCGTCCGCGCGTCGAGGAGTTGACCGCCTCCCTGGTGGAGGAGCTGGAGCGGGCGGCCGAGGCGGGCGGAGGTGTCGCCGACCTGCGGCGGCATTTCGCGCTGCCGCTGCCCATGAGCGTGATCTGTGAACTGCTCGGCGTCGACCCCGAATACCGGGAGCGGCTGCACCGGCTGTCGAGCCAGGTCGTCGCCACCGACATCGCGCCGCAGGACGCCGTGGCGGCCAACCGGGAACTCGTCGCTGTCCTCGCGGGCATCGCGGCCGCCCGGGCCCAGCGGCCCGGCGCGGACCTCACCAGCGCCCTCATCGCCGCCCGCGACGAGGCCGGAGACCGGCTCGGGCAGGAGGAGCTGATCGGGACCCTGGTCCTGATGATCATCGCCGGGCACGAGACCACGCTCAACCTGATCACCAACGCCGTACGGGCCCTGTGCGGGCACCGCGACCAGCTCGACCTGGTGCTGAGGGGCGGGGCGAGCTGGGCGGACGTCGTGGAGGAGACGTTGCGCTGGGACGCGCCCGTCAGCTACTTCCCGTTCCGCTACCCGGTGCGGGACCTGACCCTCGCGGGGACCGTCATCCCCCGGGGCACGCCCGTCCTCGCCGGGTACTCCGCCGCCGGGCGGGACCCGGCCGTGCACGGGCCGGACGCCGGCCGGTTCGACGTCACCCGGACGGCGCGGGAAGGAGCCGTACGCCATCTCTCGCTCGGACACGGCGTGCACTACTGCCTGGGCGCCCCGCTGGCCCGGATGGAGGCGGGCGTCGCCCTGGAGCGGCTGTTCGCCCGCTTCCCCGGCCTCGACCTCGCGGTCCCGGAGGGGGAGCTCACCCGGCACTCCAGTTTCGTGGGCAACAGCGTGCGAGCGCTCCCGGTGCGCCCGGGCCGCTGAACCCGTACGGCGGAACCGGGCCGGGGGCGGCGGCCGGTCAGCCGAGCCGGGTCCGCGCGTCCTCGGTGATCTGCTCGAACCGCGCGCCCATGGCGGCAGCCAGCGCCTGCGCGCCCGACAGCGGACGGACCATGACCATCAGCTCGTCGATCAGACCGTCCTCGTCGAGGTGGATGAAGTCGCAGCCGGTCAGCTCACGGCCGTCGACCCGGGCGGTGAAGACCAGCGCGCTGTCGCGGCCGTCGCCGCCGCCGAACTGGCGGACGTAGCGGAAGTCCTCGAAGACCTGCGCGACGGCCCGCAGGATCGCCGCCGTGACGGCCTTTCCGGTGTACGGCTTGAAGACGACCGGACTGGTGAAGACGACGTCCGGCGCCAGCAGCGCCTCGGCGGCGTCGAGGTCCTGTGCCTCGACCGCCTCGCGGAATGCACGCATCGACCGTCTCCCGAACTCTGATAGTCAAAAAGTTGAGTAGGTGCGGATGAGAATAGTCACCCGCTGCTAGCGTGTCCACATGTCGTTGAAGTACGCCGTCCTGGCCGCCCTCCTGGAAGGGGAGGCGTCGGGCTACGAGCTGTCCAAGGTGTTCGACGTGTCGCTCGCCAACTTCTGGCCGGCCACACCGCAGCAGCTCTACCGCGAGCTGGAGCGCCTGGCGCAGGACGGCCTGATCGAGGCGCGGGTGGTGCAGCAGGAACGCCGCCCCAACAAGCGGATGTTCACGCTCACCGAGGCCGGCCGCGGCGACCTCGCCGCGTTCGCCGCCGAGCCGACCCGCCGGCCCACCGCCATCCGCGACGAACTCCTCATCAAGATCCAGGCCATGGACGGCTCGGACCCGGCGGCCACCCGCGCCCTCGTCGAGGAACGCCTCGCCTGGGCGCGCGGCAAGCTCGCCCGCTACGAACGCGTCCGCGAACGGCTCCTCGGCGGGCGCGCCGAGCGGGAGTACCTGCGGACCGCCGACCGGGTCGGGCCCTACCTCACGCTGATGGCGGGCATCTCCTTCGAGGAGGAGAACGTGCGCTGGTGCGGGCGCGTTCTCACGGTCCTCGGACACCGGGTTCCTCTAGGCTGACGCTGATGTTCAGTCCCGAAGGCCCCGGCCTGCGCGAACTCGCCGCCCAGGCACTGTCGTCCGTCGAGCGCGGCTACGACCTGCTCGCCCCGAAGTTCGACCACACCCCCTTCCGCACTCCCGACGCGGTGCTCGACGCCGTGGCGTCGGCCCTGGAGCGGACCGGCCCCTGCGACGACGGCCTCGACCTGTGCTGCGGTACCGGCGCCGGAGTCGGCGTGCTGGCGCGGGTGTGCCGCCGTGGTGTCACCGGGGTCGACTTCAGCGCCGGCATGCTCGCGGTCGCCCGGGAGCGCAACCGCGTCACCTCGCCGCCCGTCTCCTGGGTGCGTGCGGACGCCCGTGCCCTCCCGTTCGGTCCCCGCTTCGACCTCGTGGTCAGCTTCGGGGCGTTCGGCCACTTCCTCCCACGCGAGCTGCCGGTGCTGTTCGCGCAGGCCCGTTCCGTCCTGCGGCCGGGCGGGCGCCTCGCCTTCCCCGTCGTCGCCCCGCCCCGCCCGGGAACCCGCGCCTACTGGATGCTGCTGGTTTTCGACGCGGTGATGCGGCTGCGCAACGCCGTGTGGCGGCCGCCGTTCGTCATGTACTACCGCGCCTTCCGGTTCGGGGACCTGCGGCGGGAGTTGGAGCGCGCCGGCTTCCTGGTCGAGTTCCAGGCCCTGCCCGAGTTCGGGCGGCGGCGCGACGGCGGCCCCCGGGTGCGGCTGGTCGTGGCCCGGCGGCCGGCGTAGCCGCTCCCGCTCCGCCGCCTCCCGGCCAGGTCCCGCGCCGCCGCCTCCCGGCCCGGTACGGAGGCCGCCGCGCGCCGGTCCGGACCCGGGCGGGCGCCGGCTCCGGACAGGGCGGCCGCCGCCGTCCGCTCAGCCCGCCGAGGGCAGCGTGAACTCGTAGACCAGCGCGCCCTGTTGGGTGTCCACGATCAGGTCGGTGATCTCCAGCGGGCGGGCGTACTGGTCGTGGACGCGCCGGGTGACCCGCACCGAGGGCGCGTCGGCGAGCGGAGTGATGGAGTCGCGGTGGTGCAGGGTGAGGCCCGCCCGGCGCATCCAGTCGTAGGTGCGCCGCAGTTGGGCGGAGGCGGACCCGTCGGCGCGGTCGCGGTACCGGGCCAGTTCCTCCACCTCGGCGAGGGCCACGGCGGAGAAGGACGTCACGGCGCTGCGCCGGCCCCGACCGTCCGTGCCGGCGGACTCGTAGCGGTGCATCAGGGTCGGGCGGTGCGGAGCCAGCCCCAGTGCCTCGGCGTGCTCGGGCGGCGGCGCTTCCCAGGTGACCGTGGCCCGGTCGGCGGCGCCCGGTTCCGCGTCCCGGGCACCCACCGGGAAGGCCAGCGAGGAGTGGTTGTCCAGCGGCGGGCCCGACAGGGTGGCGTAGCTGCCCCGCCGGTCGGTGGCGACCAGACCGTCACGGCGCAGTACCTCCAGCGCCTGCCGGACGGTCTCCCTGCTCACCCCGTAGTGCTCGGCCAACTGCCGCTCACCTGGCAGCCGTTCGCCGGGCGGGACGGTCCTGTCACGCAGTTCGCCGAGCAACTCCCTGGCGATCCGCCAGTACAGCGGCTGTTCTTCGGTGGACGGGTGGTCGTGGGTGGTGCGGTCCATGCCGCGCCTCCTGTTGGTGACGTGCCGTAGCGGTGCGGGCTCAGTGCGCCACCAGATCTAGCATTGGTCTAAACCGCCAAGGAAGGGTGGCCCGGCGGTTCGGCCGAAACCGGCTGCCCCGGTCACCCCCTCAGAGCGCGCTGTACAGAGCCTCGACCAGCGCCGTCTTTCGCGGGTCGTCGGCGATGTGCGGCCCCATGCGGTTCATCACGTACCCCAGGGACACCCCCGCCTCCGGGTCGGCCAGTCCGCAGGAACCGCCGAAGCCGTCATGTCCGAAAGCGCGCGGGTTCGGCCCGTACGAGCCGCTCGGCCCACTGAGCCACAGGCCGAGCCCGATCTCCGTGTCGTGCGCGAGACCGGCGCCCAGGACCAGGTCGCGGCACTCGCCCTGGCCCTCGCGCACCCGCTCGGCGGCCTCCGGGGAGAGGACGCGCCGGCCGTCGTAGGTGCCCCGGCCCGCGAGGACCCCGTAGAGCGCCGCGACGGCCCGCGCGGTGCCGTGCCCGTTCGCGGCGGGAATCTCGGCGGCCCGCCACGTGGGGGAGTTGGCCTCGGCCGCACCCGCCAGGGGGTTGGTCAGCGCCGCGAGCGCCGCTGGCGTCAACTGGCTGAAGATCGCAGCCTGTTCGCTGCTCGACGCGGTCGGCGGACGCACCAGCTCGGCGGCCCGGCCGGCCTCCTTCTCCGGCAGCCCGATGGTGAAGTCGATCCCGAGCGGTCCGGTCACCTCCCGCTCCAGGAAGGCGCCGGGCAGCAGCCCCGAGACGCGCCGCACGACCTCGCCGACCAGGAAGCCGTACGTCAGCGCGTGGTACCCGGACCGGGTCCCCGGCTCCCACCACGGCCTTGTCGCCGCGAGGCGGCGCGTGGTCAGCTCCCAGTCGTACAGGTCGTCGAGCGAGTGCGGTTCCCGCAGGCCGGACAGTCCGGACCGGTGCGACAGCAGATGCCGTACGAGGACCTTCTCCTTGCCGGCCGCGGCGAACTCCGGCCAGTACGCGGCCACCGGCGCGTCGAAGTCCAGCAGCCCCCGGTCGGCGAGGACGTGCGCGCACAGCGCGACCGGTCCCTTCGACGTCGACCACACGTTGACCAGTGTGTCCCGCTCCCAGGGGCGTGTGCGGCCCGCGTCGGCCCAGCCACCCCACAGGTCCACCACCGTCTCGCCGCCGACCGTGACGGTGACCGCGGCGCCCAGTTCGCCGCGCGCGCGGAAGTTCTCCCCGAACGCGGCGCGCACCGCCTCGAACCGTGTGTCGCAGTGACCGTGAACGTCTGCCTCGTGCTCGGACATGGGCCCTCCGTCGTTCGCCGGGAGCCCGGGCGGCGACGCTGCGGCCCGGACTCCCCGAACATACCGACTGGTCGGACTGCGCGGAAGGAGTCGGTCGGTCCCGAGCGGAACGGAACGGAGGCTGCGGAACGGAGGGTGCGGAACGCAGTCTGCGGCACGGAACGGAGGCTGACGAGGAGGGGTGGGGCGGAGGGAACGGGGCGGGGGGGGGGGGGGGGGGGGGGGGGGGGGGGGGGGGGGGGGGGGGGGGGGGGGGGGGGGGGGGGGGGGGGGGGGGGGGGGGGGGGGGGGGGGG
>NZ_JBWKDW010000003.1:339264-432753 GCF_056435735.1 Streptomyces sp. NPDC043878 | reverse complement strand
TCCGCCGCTACATCATCTGGCGGAACAAGCACGCCGCCGACGAACGCCTCCGCAAGGTCGTGAACAGGGCGAACGTTGCCTGATGCGGCACTAGTTGACCGCGTCCACCTCGCCCTCCGCCAGTTCCACGTCGTGCACCAGCGGGCTGTCCTCGACGACCACGTGCCGGGCCCGTGAGCCGTACGGCGGCGCCGTGGTCGCCAGCAGGTACGTGCCCGGTTCCGGCACCGAGAGGATGTACGAGCCGTCCGCGAGCGACGTGACCCGGTCCAGCTGGCGGCCGCCCGGCGATAGCAGGGTCACGGCCGCGCCGTCCACCGGTTCGCCCTCCGTGGTGCGGACGTAGCCGTGGATCACCGAGGCACCGCCCTCGGCCGGGAGCCGCTCGGGCAGCTCCCGCTCCTCCTTCGGCTCCACCGCGAGATGCGGCAGCCGCTTGTCCAGCCAGGCCGGCAGCCACCAGTTGGACGAGCCGAGCAGGTGCATCATGGCCGGCACCAGCGCCGTACGCAGGATGAAGGCGTCGAGTGCCACCGCGGCGGCCAGGCCGACGCCCGCCATCGCCGCCCCGGAGTCGCCGCTCAGGACGAAGGCCAGGAAGACGCACACCATGATCAGGGCCGCCGAGTTGATCACGCGGCTGGTCTCGGCCAGGCCGACCCGTACCGCGCGCGCGTTGTCCCTGGTGTGGACCCACTCCTCGTGCATGCGGCTGACCAGGAAGACCTGGTAGTCCATCGAGAGGCCGAAGAGCAGGGACAGCATGATGACGGGCAGGAAGGCGTTGATCGGGCCCTCCTTGCCGAGGCCGAGGAGGTCGAGTCCCCAGCCCCACTGGAAGACCGCGACCAGGACGCCGAAGGAGGCCGCCGCAGCGATCAGGTTCATCAGGGCGGCCGTCAGCGGCACCACCAGGGAGCGGAAGGCGACCAGCAGGAGCAGGAAGCCCAGGCCGATGATCGTCGCGATGAACAGGGGCAGCCGGTCGCCCGTCACCGTCGCGAAGTCCTTCGAGACGGCCGTGACACCGCCGACGTGCGCCTCGACCCCCGCGCGCGGGATCACCTCGTCCCGCAGGGTGTCGATGAGGTCGTCCGTCTCCTTCGACTGCGGTGACGTGGCCGGGACGACCTGGATCACCGTCACGCCCCCGGCGGGCGGCAGCGCGGCGACCCGGGCGACCCCGTCCGTGTCCTTGATGCCCTGGACCAGCGCGGTGGTGTCCCCGCCGTCCGTGACCACCTGGAGCGGGCCGTTGAAGCCGGGCCCGAAGCCCTCGGCGAGCAGGTCGTACGCCTTCCTGGTGGTCGTCGTCGCGTCGTCGTTGCCCTGGTCGGTGGCGCCCAGCCGCAGCGACAGCACCGGCAGCGCGAGGACGGCCATGACGACGAGCGCGAGTGCGGCGATCCGGCGCGGGCGCTGCTGCACGCCCGCCGACCAGCGGGCGGCGAGACCGCTCGTCTTCTCCGGCTCCGGGCCGGTCGCGGCGAGCGCGCGCCGCTGGCGGCGGCTGAGCACCCGCGGGCCGAGGAAGCCGAGCATCGCCGGCAGCAGTGTCGTGGCGGCGAGGACGCTCAGCACCACGGTCAGGGAGGTGCCGATGACGACACCGTCAAGGAAGCGCAGGTTCGTCACCAGCATCCCGGCGAGCGCGATGCACACCGTGCCGCCCGCGAACAGCACGGCACGGCCCGAGGTGTTGAGGGCGACGACCGCCGACTCCTCCGGGGCCATGCCCTTGAGGATGCCGCGCCGGTGCCGGGTGACGATGAACAGCGCGTAGTCGATGCCGACGCCGAGACCGATCAGGGTGGCCAGCAGCGGGGCCAGGTCCGGGATGCTCGTGGTGTGGCTGAGCAGCTGGGTGGAGAACATGCCCGTGCCGACGCCGAAGATGGCGATGGCGAGCGGGAGCAGCATCGCGAACAGCGAACCGAAGGCCAGGAACAGGACGACGGCGGCCGCGAGGATGCCGATCATCTCCGCGAGGCCGGTGGGCGGTTCCTGCACCCGCTGGATCGCCTGGCCGCCGAGTTCGACCTCCAGGCCGGCGCGTTCGGCGCCCCGCGCGGTGTCCATCACGTCCTGGACGAGTTCCTTGGGCACCGCGTTCGCCTGGTCGGTGAAGGTGATCTGGGCGTAGGCGATGTGCCCGTCGCCGCTGATCTGGGCCGCGCCCCGCGCGCCCGCGTAGGGGCTGGTGACCGCGCCGACGCCCTTCATGCCGGCGATCCTGTCGAGCGCGGGCTGGATCCGGGACCGTACCGCCTGGTCCCGTACCGTCCCGGAGCCGGCCTTCCACACCACCGTGTCGGTGTCGCCCGCGCTGCCCGGGAACGCCTTCTCCATCAGGTCGTACGCGCGCTTGGAGTCCGTGTTGGGGAGGGAGAAGACGTTCGCGTAGTCCGTGCCCGCCGCCGAGGCCGAGACGCCCAGGCCGAACAGTGCCCCCACCCACAACACAAGGACCACCAGCCGGTGCCGATAGCACCACCGTGCCAATGCCGCCACGCTCAACAGCTCCTCAGTCGTCGGTTGGTCCCCCAGGTCCTGGGCAACAGGATCGGCCCCGCCCCGCGCGCGTGGGGGCCGCTCGCCAGGACTCTCAAGGAACTCCAAAGCGGCGAACCGGTCCGGCTGTCAGTGGCTCCGCCGATACTGGGGGCATGTCGACGGCTCCAGGCACCGTGCTGGTCGTGGAGGACGAACCGAGCATCGCGGACGTCCTGGCCATCGCCCTGCGCTACCACCGGTTCGAGGTCATGACGGCGGGCACCGTCCGCGAGGCACTCACGCTCGCCGAGCGCACCCGGCCCGACGTGGCGCTGCTCGACGTCATGCTGCCCGACGGCGACGGGCGGGTCCTGGGCCGCCGGCTGCGCGCCGGACAGCCCGGTCTGGCGCTGGTGTTCCTGACCGCCCGCGACTCGCCCGCCGAGGTCGTCGGCGCGCTGGGCTTCGGCGACGACTACATCACCAAGCCGTTCAACATCGACGAGGTCATCGCCCGGATCTCGGCCGTCCTGCGCCGTACCCTCCCCCACACCGGGCCGGGCGCGCCCGACGTCCTCCCGCAGCGCCCGCCCCTGCGCTACGGCGACCTGGAACTGGACGAGACGACGTACTCGGTGCACCGCGCGGGCCACACCGTCGAGCTCACCCCCACCGAGTACGCCCTGCTGCGGTTCCTCGTCCGCAACGGCGGCCGGATCGTGCCCAAGGAGCAACTCCTGCGCCACGTCTGGCAGTACGAGCACACCCCGCCCGAATCGACCGTCGTGGAGACCTACATCAGCTATCTGCGGCGCAAGCTCGACCCGCTGGGCGCGCCGGTGATCACCACCCGGCGGGGCGTCGGATACGGACTGGCGTGAGGTTCCCCAAGGGCCCCTGGGTCCCGGCCCTCCGGCTGCCGCGCTGCACCCGGGGCGTCCGCTCCCTGCGCGCCCAGCTGACCCTGGCGAACGTGGCGCTGCTGGCCCTCGGGATCGTCGCCGCGACCGCCGTGAGCGTCATGGGCATGCGGTACTACCTGCTCGACCAGATCGACGCCGAACTGGTCAAGACGCGCGGTTCGCTGAGCAGTTCCCAGCTCACCCTGCGGCAGATCGACTCGCTGAGCGTGCTGGGCTTCCTCCACGACCGGCTCGCCGCGCAGCCCACGGAGGACTCCCGGCCGGACTCGATCTTCGCCGCCGTCGACAGCCGGGGCGAGACCGTCGGCATCCTCGGTTTCAAACCGACCGACGCCCAGCGCGACCTGGCGGACGCGGTCGACGACCCGCGCGCGCTGGCCGCGGACACCGAGCCGCACGACCTCACCGTGCACGGCGCCTCCTACCGGGCGACCGCGACCCGCCTCGCCGACGGCACGTACGTCCTGATGGCCGCCTCGGCCGACGCCCTCCACAAGGGCGTCGCCAAGGCGATCAAGCTGGACCTCACCATCGGCACCCTGCTGCTGGCGCTCCTCGCCTGTCTGACGATGTTCAGCGTCCGGCGCCGGATGCGGCCGCTGGAGGACATGGTGGAGACCTCGTCGGCGATCGCCGAGGGCGACCTGACCCGGCGGGTGCCCTCCAGCCGCGAGGCCACCCTGGAGGTCGAACAGCTGCGGCTCGCCCTCAACTCCATGCTGCACCAGGTGGAGTCGGCGCACCGCACCCGCGAGCACAGCGCGGCCCAGCTGCGCCGCTTCGTCGCCGACGCCTCGCACGAGCTGCGCACCCCGCTGTCGGCGATACGCGGCTACCTCCAGCTCTACGACAAGGGGATGCTCAACGACCCCGCCGACCGCAAGCGCGCCTGGGAGCGGGTGCTGGCGGAGGCGGACCGCATGGGGCGCCTGGTCGACGAACTGCTCACCCTCGCCCGGCTCGACCAGCGGCCCGAACTGCGGTTCAGGAACGTCGACGTGAGCCGTCTGGTGCGGGAGGCCGCCGAGGACCTCCGGGTGCAGCAGCCCGAGCGGCCGGTGACCGTCGGGGCCGAGGGCACCCTGCTGGTGCGGGCCGACGAGTCGGGGCTGCGGCAGGTCCTCGGCAACCTGCTGGGCAACGTGCGCACGCACACGCCCGCCGACGTGCCGGTACGGCTGGCGGTGGAGCGCGTGGACGGGGTCGTCCGGCTGTGCGTCTCGGACCAGGGCCCGGGGCTCGGACCGGAGGACTCGGCGCGCGTCTTCGACCGGTTCTTCCGGGCCGGCGGAGGCGCGGGCAGCGGGCTGGGCCTGGCGATCGTGCAGGGGGTCGTGCAGGCACACGGCGGCGAGGTGGCGGTACGCACGGCCCCCGGCGAGGGCCTCGCGGTCACGGTCACCCTGCCGGCGGCCGCGATCCCGTCCTAGACCGGGCGGGTGGCGACACGTCGCCGTGGACCGGGCGGGTGGCGACACATCGCCGTGGACCGGGCGGGTCGGCGCGTGGCCCTCGGCCGGGCGGGTGCGGCGCGGCGCCGTGAGCCCGGCGGGTCACAACGCATCGCCGTGGACCGGGCGGTCGCGACACGTCGCCGTAGGCCCGGCGGGTCCCAACCGGTCGCCGTAGGCCCGGCGGGTCGCCGTGGGCCGGGGTTTTGGTGGCGGCGCCGCGTGAGTTCGGTGGACGGGGGGCTCAGGGGGTGGGGCGGGTCAGGGCCCAGACCGTTCTTCCGTGGTGGCCGGCGTCCCGTACGCCCCAGGCCGCGGCGACGTTCTCCACCAGGCGCAGGCCGCGGTCGGTGTCCTCGTTCGCGCCGACCACCCGCAGGCGGGGCGGCCCGGTCTGGTCCGACACCTCGACGAGACAGGTGCCGTCGGCGAGAGCGGTCACCGCCACCTCGAACTCCCGGTCCACGAGGACCAGTCCGGGGCGCGGGGCGGCGGGACCGCGCCGTACGGCGCCGGTGGCCGGCTCGGACACGAGCAGGACCGCGTCCTGGAGCGCGGGGTCGTCGGGCCCGTGCCCCCAGTCGGTGAGCTGGTCCCGGACCCGGCGACGGGCGAGACCGACCGACGCCGGATGCCGGGGCAGCCGGAAGGCGTGGCGTCCGAGCACCCCGGGATCGCGTCAGATCCAGGTGAGGCGCCAGAGCCTGAAGACCCCGGTGCCGTCCGACAGGTACTGGCCCCCGCCGACGTCCTCGCTGCCCACGACGTACTCCTTGGCCTGCCACAGCGGGATGACCGGCGCGTCCGTGGCGACGGCCTGCTGGAGTTCGCGGAAGTCCTCGGTGGCCTCGCTGCGGTCGGCGTACTGCCGGCCGCTCTGGATCAGCTGGTCGACGAGGCTGCTGCTGTAGCCGGTGTTCATGGTGCCGTCGGTGCCGATGAGCGGGGCGCCGAAGGTGTCGGGGTCGGGATAGTCGGCGACCCAGCCGACGCCGTACGCGTCCAGCTTTCCGGTCGCCCACCGCTTCTGGAAGTCGGACCACTCGTAGCCCTTGACCGTCACCTTGAACAGGCCGTCCGCCTCCAGCTGCCGCTTGAGCTCCGCGGCCTCCTCGGCGGCGGCGCCACGGCCGGCGCCGTAGCCGTAGGTGAAGCGGACCGGCAGGGTCACCCCGGCCTCGGTGAGCAGTTGTCTCGCCTTGTCCGGGTCCACCTTCGGGTAGGCGTCGAAGAACGACGTCGTGTGACCGGTGATACCCGTGGGGATCAGTGAGTACAGCGGGTCGACGGTCCCGTCGTAGACCTTCGCGGCGAGCTGTTCCCGGTCGATGAGCCAGGCCAGCGCCTGGCGGACCTTCGTCTCGTGCAGCGGCGAACCCTCGCGGGTGTTCAGGTAGAGGTTGCGGGTCTCGGCGCTGTCGGACTCCGAGACGCGGCGGCCGGGGTCGCTCGGGTTCAGCGCGGCGAGGACCTGCGGCGGCAGCTGACGGGTGGCGACGTCGAGCTGCTTCGCCTTCCAGGCGCTGTTCAGCTTGTTCGCGTCGGTGTAGTAGAGCAGGTCGACGGGCCGTCCCGTGGCGTGGACGGCGCCCGCGTAGTGCGCGTTGGGCTTGAGGACGGCCTTCTTGTTCTTCGTATACGCCGTCAGCTCGTACGGGCCGGTGCCGTCCACGCCGTTGTCGGTGCGCGGCCCGTTCGCGGGGTACCTGGTGCGGTCGACGATCGAACCGGCGCCGGTGGCCACCTTGAACGGGAAGGTCGCGTCCGGCGAGGAGAGATGGAAGGTGACGTCCAGGCCGTCCGCGCTCGTCGAGGCGAGGGTGTCCAGCAGGGCGGACGGGCCGACGTCGGACTTGATCTTCTTGACCCGGTCGAAGGAGTACTTCACGTCCTCGGCGGTCATCGTGCGGCCGCTCGGGAAGGTGAGCCCCCCGCGCAGGGTGCAGCGGTAGGTGCGCAGGGCGTGGCCCACGAAGCCGCAGGACCGGGCCGCGTCCGGCACCGGTGAGGCGCCGCCCGGCTCGTAGGTCAGCAGGGACTGGAAGACGTTGCTGAACAGCGCCCACGACCCGGCGTCGTAGGCGGCGGCCGGGTCCAGTGACGTGACGGCGTCCGTCGTACCGACCTGGATGGTCTTGTCCGAGTCGTCCTGCGCCGGCAGCAGCTGCCAGCCGCCGACCCCCACGGCCGCCAGCACGGCGAGCGTCGCGAGAATCCGCATGCGAACCGATCGCATCGGTGTGCCCTCCCCAGGCCCCTCGGGGCCCCAGTACACAGGCCACTCCCCTAGTGGCGCGGCTCACCTAACCACAGGTGTTTCACCTGGCGGAAGGGCAATCCGGCGAGTTCGGAGAGAACTTGGCGCAGGACGTTTCCGGACGGTTTCACAGCCTCCGCACAGGATCCGCGTCGACCGTCCCGCCCGGGCGGGACGGCGCCTCACGCCTGCTGCGAGGCCAGCTCGATCACCGTGATGTCGGACGGTGCCCCCACCCGCGTGGGAGGCCCCCACGCGCCCGCGCCCCGGCTGACGTAGAGCTGCGTGTCACCGTAGCGTTCCAGGCCGGCGACGGTCGGATTCGCGGCCGCCGCGACGAAGTTGCCGGGCCAGAGCTGGCCGCCGTGGGTGTGGCCGGAGAGCTGGAGGTCGACGCCGTGCTCGACGGCCTGGTGGATCTGCACCGGCTGGTGGGCGAGCAGCACGCACGCGCGTGCCCGGTCCCGGCCGCCGAGGGCCCGGCTGAAGTCGGGGCCGTGGCCCTCGCTCTCGCCCGCCACGTCGTTGACGCCGGCGAGGTCGAAGTGGGCCAGTTCGGTGCGGGCGTTCTCCAGGGGGTGCAGGCCCAGCCGGCGGACCTCCTCGACCCACTGCTCGGCGCCGGAGAAGTACTCGTGGTTGCCGGTGACGAAGAAACTTCCGTGCCGGGCCCGCAGTTGGGCGAGCGGCGCCGCCGCCGGACCCAGGTCCTTCACGCTGCCGTCCACCAGGTCGCCGACGACCGCGATCAGGTCGGGCTGCGTCCCGTTGATCGTGTCGACGACCTTCTGGGCGAAGCCGCGGCCCAGCACCGGGCCCAGGTGGATGTCGCTGACCACCGCGATGCGGTAGCCGTGCGCCGCGCGCGGGAGCCTGGCCAGCGGGACGGTGACCCGTTTGACGCGCGGCCCGCGCAGCACGCCGTACGTCCCGTAACCGACCGTCCCGACGGCCGCCGCGGCGGCGGCACCGCCGACGACCCGGGAGACGAACAGACGGCGCGAGGGGGCGGCGGTGACCGGCCGGGGGGAGCCGGCGGGTCCGGCACCCTCGGCGCCCTCGACATCCCCGGCGGGCCCTGTTCCTTGTGCGGAGGCGGGGGGCTCAGTGGGGTCGGCGGGCTCGGTGGGTGCGGCGGTCCCGTCGGGTACGCGGGCCGCGCCCCTGCCGTCCTCCGCGCGTGGTCCGCCCGCCGACACCCGTTCCGGGCGCGGTGCGGGCAGCTCGGCGGCACCGGCGGCCCGGCGTTCGAGGACGCGGCGCAGCAGCGGCCGTACGAGTTCGCCCGCCAGGACCGCCAGCAGCAGGTAGACCGACAGCGCCAGCCACAGGAAGCCGGGCCAGGCCAGCACCCGCTGGAGCCAGAACGGCGCGCCCGTGCGTTCGGTGACGAGCGCGCCGACCGCCAGCACCCAGCCGCCCGCGACGAGAACCGCCCCCGCGCGCCGGGCGGGCCCCGGGCCGCGGGTCGTGTCGCGGAACAGGCGGCGCCACAGGTACCAGTTGGCCGCCACCACGACGGCCAGGGCGATCAGCGCGATCAGGACGAAAACTACGGCCACGGTCTCGGGTCCTTCGGCGTGGGCTGGGCGGCGGTCGGCGGGGCGCCGGGCGGTCGGCTATGACGTGCGGCGCAGTGCGCGCAGCCCGCGCAACCCGATGCCCCCGATGACCGTCCCCCATACGAAGGAGACGACCGCGAGCGCCAGATGCACCCAGAAGTAGGCCGTCGGACGGCCGTCGTCGAAGGCGAGCCCGCTGCCGTCCGCGATCAGGTTCTTGACGAAAGTGACCCAGATGATCCAGCTCCACACCCCGAAGGCGATGAGGAACCAGGAGAGGGGGCGGCTGAGCTTCATGACCTCAGTATCGCCGTCCCGTGTCCGGTTCCATGACCGGGGTGGGGAGGGCGGTGGGACTTCGCCGCGCGGGGCAGGTACGTTCTCCGTCGTGCCCGCACTCCACACCGCCGGCAGGCGAACCCTGCTGGTCGCTTCCGCGACCCTCGTGTCCCTCGCGCTGACCGCGCCCGCCTCCCTCGCGGCCCCCGGCCCGAAGCCGAGCAGGTCGCCGAGTGCGTCGCCGGGCAGGTCGCCGAGTGCGTCGGGGAGCCCCTCGGTCGCTCCCCCCGCGCACATGTCGGCGGTCGGCGGCACCCGCCTCGGGCAGGCCGGCACGCAGGTCGACCTCGCGCCGGGTGTCCCGGTGCTGCCCAAGGGCCTGACCGCGCGCTCGTGGATCGTGTCCGACGCGGAGTCCGGCGAGGTGCTCGCCGCGCACAACGCGCACTGGCGGCTGCCGCCGGCGAGCACCCTGAAGATGCTGTTCGCGGACACCGTGCTGCCGAAGTTCCCGAGGACCGAGAAGCACAAGGTCCGGACCGCCGACCTGGCGGGCATGGGGGCCGGCTCCAGCCTGGTCGGGATAAAGGAGGGCGAGACCTACACGGTGCACGACCTGTGGCTCGGTGTCTTCCTGCGCTCCGGCAACGACGCGGTGCACGTCCTGTCCGCGATGAACGACGGCGTCGCCGCCACCGTCCGCGACATGAACGAGCACGCCGAGCAGCTCCAGGCCCTCGACACGCACGTGGTCAGCCCGGACGGCTACGACGCTCCCGGCCAGGTCTCCTCCGCGTACGACCTGACCCTGTTCGCGCGCTCCGGCCTGCAGAAGAAGGACTTCCGCGAGTACTGCTCCACGGTCACCGCGAAGTTCCCGGGCGAGACGACGAGGAAGAAGGGCAGGTCGGTCCGCGGCTCCTTCGAGATCCAGAACACCAACCGGCTGCTCAGCGGCGACTTCGACATCTCCGTCTACCAGGGCATAGCGGGCGTCAAGAACGGCAACACCACCAACGCGGGCGCCACCTTCACGGGCGTCGCCGAACGCGCCGGCAAGGTGCTGCTCGTCACGGTGATGAACCCGGAGAAGAACGAGCACAACGAGGTCTACAAGGAGACCGCCAAGCTCTTCGACTGGGGCTTCAAGGCGGCCGGCAAGGTCCAGCCGGTGGGTGAGCTGGTGCCGCCGAAGGGCGCCGCGCAGACGAGCGACCGGCCGGGTGCGACCGCCTCCGGCCAGGCGGGGGGCGCGGACAGCGGCGGGCCCTCGGCGCCGGGCGCGGCGGGGGCCGGGGCCGGGGCTTCGGCGAAGCCGGTGGCGAGCGCCACCTCGGCGGGCGGCTCCCGCGGCGCGGGGGTCGCGCTCGCGATCACCGGCGGGCTGCTGGTGCTGCTCGCGGCGGGCGCGTTCCTGGTCAACCGCCGTTGGCCGCTGCCGGATCTGGTACGACGTCGCCGCTGACCTCGGGGGCGAGTTCGACCTCCTTGCTCTGCGTCGCCGTCCAGGAGGCGCAGAACAGCACCAGTTTCGACGTGAAGTTGATCCACAGCAGCAGGGCGACGGGGACGCCGAACGCGCCGTACATGCTCTTCGCGGCCACGCCCTGCATGTAGCCGCTCAGCAGGAGTTTCAGCAGTTCGAAACCGACCGCGCCGATCAGCGCGGCCACCATCAGGCGGCGCCGGTGCGGTTCGACGCCGGGCAGCAGGGTCAGGACGTACAGGAGCAGCAGGAAGTCGGCGAGCACGGCGACCAGGAACGCGGCGGTCCGCAGCAGGACCCCGCCCCAGCCGCCCTCGTCGACGCCGAGCTGCCGGATGATCCAGCCGACCAGCGCGGAGGCGACGGTGGAGGTGGCGAGGGTGACCAGCACGGCGCCGCCCAGGCCGACGAGGATGCCCAGGTCCTTGACCTTGCGCAGGATCGGGTTCTCCTCCTCGTCGGGCAGCTCCCACACGGCCCGCAGGCACTCGCGCGTCGAGCCGGCCCAGCCGATGCCGGTGAACAGCAGGACGGCGCCCGCGATGAGGCCGATCGCGCCGGCGTTGGCGACCAGTCCCCCGATGTCGAGCTGGTCGGCGATCCCGGGCACCTGCTCGGTGATCTTGTCCTGGAGGTCGTTCTGCTGCTCGGTGTTGAGGGTGGCGGCCCCGACCGCGGCGGCCACGGTGAGCAGCGGGAACAGCGCGACGAAGCTGGTGAAGGTCATCGCGGCGGCGAGCCGGGTCCAGTGCACCCGGTCCAGCCGCTCGTAGGAGCGCCACGCGTGTGTGCGGGTCAGACGGGTCAGCAGCGGCCCGACGACCGGGAGCTTCTTCAGCCAGTCCATGTTCCGACCCTGCCCTCGCTAGTCCGTGATCCCACTCTGCCCTCGCGGCGGAAGACCCATGTACGGGTGCCCCAGAAGCGCAGGACCGTGGCCAGCGCCATCCCGATTCCCGCGCCGGAGACGGTGTCGGCGCGCTGGGAGGTGAGGCCGAGGCCGTAGTGGCTGACGGCGAGACAGAGCAACTGGACGAGGGCGCCGGCGGCGTTCACCGCCAGGAACACGGCGTAGCGGCGCGGTCCGGTGGGCCGCAGGTGCCGGTAGGTGCCGAACGCGTTGCCGGCGTACGCCACCGAGCAGCCGGCGACGAACGAGAGGGACTTCGCGGTCAGCGGGGCGAGACCGGCGGGGCCGCGGAGGCAGGTGAACAGGGCCAGGTCGGCGCCGTAGGCGAGGAGGCCGGCGGCGGCGAAGCCGAGCAGCTCGCGCCGGGTCACCAGTTCGCCACGGCCAGGCCGTACATGGCGAGCCAGACCAGGCCGATCAGGGCGAGCGCGCGGTCGCCCAGGACGACCTCCTCGGGTTCGCCGGCCGTGCCGCGGTCCGCGAAGACGGCGTACCGGAGGATCGCGAGGACGAAGGCGATCACGGACAGCTGGCGCCAGGGCAGCACGCTGGTGTGCGGCACCCCGCCCTCCTCCAGGGCCCACAGGCAGTAGCCGAGGACGGCGACGCCCGCCGCCAGCTGCCACACGAAGCGCAGGTAGCCGGTGGTGTACTCGGTGAGCAACGCGCGGGTGGCGCCCGCCGTCCCGGCCATCTGAACGGCTTCGGAGTAGCGCTTGGCCGCCACCATGAACAGCGCGCCGAAGCCGGTGGTGATCAGGAACCAGCGGGAGAGCGGGATGCCGAGGGCGATCCCGCCGACGACCGCCCGGATCACGAACCCGGTGGTGACGACCACGAGATCGACCACCAGGACGTGCTTGAGGCTGACGCAGTACGCCAGTTGCATGCCCAGGTACGCCGTCAGCAGCGCCGCGACCGGCGGGGAGACCAGCCAGGCCGCGGCGGCCGGCCCGAGGACGGCGAGGGTGCCCCCGACGGCGTAGGCGACCGGCACCGGGACCTGTCCGGCGGCGACCGGGCGGTGCCGTTTGGTGGGGTGGGCGCGGTCGGCCTCGGCGTCACGGGCGTCGTTGACCAGGTAGACGGCGGCGGCGCAGGCGGTGAAGAGGGCGAACACGAGGGGGAGCCGGGTGCCGGCCTGGGGGGAGAAGAGCCGGCCGGCGGCGGCCGGGGCGGCGACCACCAGGACGTTCTTGACCCACTGTTTGGGCCGCGCGGTTCTCAGGAGACCGCGCGGGAGGGAGCCCCCGCGGGGCGGCGGGGGGTTCCTGCGGGCCCCGCGCTGCTCGTGGAGGGCGGCGCGCGCGGTGTCGGTCAGGGGCGCGGTCTCAGTCATGCGGGCCCCCGTTCACCCAGCGCGCGCCGAGGCGCGCCGCGAGTGCCCCGAGAGCGGCGCCGGCGGCGACGTCGGAGGGGTAGTGGACGCCGGCCACCAGGCGGGACACGCACATGGCGGCGGCGAGTGGCGGGATGACCCGCGCGCCCAGCGGCCCGAAGGCGACGGCGGCCGCCACGGCGGAGGTCGCGTGCGAACTCGGGAAGGAGTGCCGGCCGGCGGTGCGCACGAGGGGCTCGACGTGCGTGGGACGTGGCCGGCGCACCACCCGTTTCACGCCCATGCTGACGACGTGCGCGCCCGCGGTGAGTGCGGCGCCCCGCAGCCACGCGCCCCGCCGCCGCCCGTCCACGGCGGCTCCCGCGAGGCCGGCCGTCAGCCAGAGAGCGCCGTGTTCACCGGCCCGGGACAGGGCCCGCGCGGCGCCCGCGACGCGTGGGTCGCCGGCGCGGGCGCGCAGTGCGGAAAGGATGCGGTGATCCACACCCCGGAGGCCGCGTCGGTCCGTGGCGTCGAGGTCGTCCAGGTCGTCCATGTCGACTCACTGTTCACGCCGACACGGCCGGAACTCCGGCAATATTGAGCGACATCCCATTAATCACCCATTTCGGGGAGGTAACTGATGTTTAGGAACTAATCGTCCACATAAGGGCGATACGGTCACCAGCATGTCTGCCGACACCGTTTCCGTCACGGGATGGGGCCGCACCGCCCCCACCACCGCCCGTCTGATCCGCCCGCGGACCTACGAGGAGGCCGTGGCCGCCGTCCGGGACTGCGGCGCCCGCGGAGGCATCCCCAGAGGACTGGGACGGGCGTACGGGGACGCGGCGCAGAACGCCGGCGGCGCGGTGTTCGACATGACGGGGCTGGACCGCGTCCACGCGATCGACGCCGACGGCGGGACCGTGCTGTGCGACGCCGGGGTGTCCCTGCACCGGCTCATGGAAGTGCTGCTGCCGCTCGGCTGGTTCGTGCCGGTGACCCCCGGCACCCGCTATGTCACGGTCGGCGGCGCGATCGGCGCGGACATCCACGGCAAGAACCACCATGTGTCGGGCTCCTTCAGCCGGCACGTGCTGTCCCTGGAACTGCTCACCGCCGACGGCGCGATCCGCACCGTGAGCCGCGGCACCCCCCTGTTCGACGCCACCACCGGCGGCATGGGCCTGACCGGCGTGATCCTCACCGCGACGGTCCAACTCCAGCCGGTGCAGACCTCACTGATGTCCGTCGACACCGAACGCGCGCGGGACCTCGACGACCTGCTCGCGCGTCTGACGGCGACCGACCACCGCTACCGCTACTCGGTCGCGTGGATCGACCTGCTCGCACGCGGCGCGGCGACGGGCCGCGCGGTCCTCACCCGTGGCGAACACGCGCCGCTGGACGCGCTGTCCGCCCGCGCGCGCAGGGACCCGCTGTCCTTCCGCCCCGGCCGGCTGCCGGCCCCGCCCGCCCTCCTGCCCGAGGGGCTGCTCGGCCGGGCCACCGTGGGCTGCTTCAACGAGTTCTGGTACCGCAGGGCGCCCCGCGCGCGCAGCGGTGAACTCCAGCGCCTCTCCACGTTCTTCCACCCGCTGGACGGGGTGCCGCACTGGAACCGGATCTACGGCCGCGGCGGCTTCGTGCAGTACCAGTTCGCCGTCGGACACGGCCACGAGGAGACCCTGCGCGCAGTCGTACGGCGCCTGTCGCGGCGCCGGTGCCCGTCCTTCCTCGCCGTCCTCAAACGCTTCGGTGACGCCGACCCGGGCTGGCTGTCCTTCCCCCTGCCCGGCTGGACGCTCGCCCTGGACATCCCGGCCGGCCTGCCCGGGCTCGGCGTCCTGCTCGACGAACTCGACGAGGAGGTGGCCGCCGCCGGCGGGCGCGTCTACCTCGCCAAGGACTCCCGGCTGCGCCCCGAACTGCTCGCCGGCATGTACCCCCGGCTGGCCGACTTCCGCGCCCTGCGCGCGCAGCTGGACCCGCACGCGGTGTTCACCTCCGACCTGTCCCGCCGCCTCGGGGTCTAGGCCGTGTCCCACAACCGGCGCCCGCCCGGCGGGAACCGCCGGACCGGGCCGCGTGCCGCCCGGGCCGGCGGCCACCGCCAGGCACCCCACCCCTTAGGAGCTGTCGTGAAGGACGCCTTCGGCATTCCCCAGTCCCTGCTCGTCCTCGGCGGTACGTCGGAGATCGCGCTGGCCACCGCCCGCCGGCTGATCGCCCGCCGCACCCGCACGGTGTGGCTGGCGGGACGCCCGTCCCCCGCCCTGGAGGCGGCCGCCGAGCAGCTGCGCGCGCTGGGACCCGACGTGCACACCGTCGCCTTCGACGCGCTCGATCCCGCGTCCCACGAGCCGGTGCTCGGCAAGGTCTTCGCGGACGGCGACGTCGACATGGTGCTGCTCGCCTTCGGCGTCCTCGGCGACCAGGCACGCGACGAGCGCGAGCCGGTGGCGGCGGTCCGCGTCGCCCAGACCAACTACACGGGCGCGGTGTCGGCGGGCCTGGTCAGCGCCTGCGCGCTCCAGGCCCAGGGCCACGGGTCGCTGGTGATCCTGTCCTCCGTCGCCGGCGAGCGGGCCCGCCGCTCCAACTTCATCTACGGCTCCAGCAAGGCCGGCCTGGACGCCTTCGCCCAGGGCCTGGGCGACGCCCTGCACGGCACGGGCGTGCACGTCATGGTCGTACGGCCCGGCTTCGTGCGCTCCAGGATGACCGCGGGACGGGAGGAGACGCCGCTGGCGACCACGCCCGAAGCGGTCGCCGCGGCGGTGGAACTGGGGCTGCGGCGGCGGTCGGAGACGGTGTGGGTGCCGGGGGCGCTGCGCGTGGTGATGTCGGCGCTACGGCACCTGCCGCGGTCGGTGTTCCGGCGCCTGCCGGTCTGACCGCCGGTGCGGCGGGCGGGTCAGCGGGTGGGGATCGAGCCGCGCTCGACGTGCCCCGCCTGCGGAGGCACCACCGGACCTCCGAAGCGGTACTCCCGGAGCGGGCGCCACACGCCGTCGGCGCCCTGCTCGTAGAGGGCGAAGCCGGTGCAGGGCCACTGGGCCTCGTAGTCGGCGAGTTCCGCGAAGGCGCGGTCCATCGCCGCCTCCTCGATGCCGTGCGCCACGGTGACGTGCGGGTGGTACGGGAACTGCAGTTCGCGTGCCACCGGCCCCGAGGCGGCACGGACCTGCTGCTGCAGCCGGGTGCAGGCCTCCGCGCCGAGGACGAGCCGGAGGTAGACCACCGGCGACAGCGGCCGGAAGGTGTCCGTGCCGGACAGCCGCATGGGGAACGGCCGGCCGGCCCCGGCGACCTGGGTGAGGTGCGCCTCGACGGCCGGCAGCTCGCTGTCGTCGACCTCGGTCGGCGGCAGCAGGGTGACGTGCGTGGGGATGCCGTGAGCCGCGGGGTCGCCGAAGCTCACGCGCAGCTGCTGGATCACGCTGCCGTGAGGCTCCGGGACCGCGATCGACACGCCGATCGTTACGGTCCCCACTTCGTCTCCTGTCGTCGTGTCTGTTTTGTTCTCAGCCGTCCGGCTATCGACTGTACGGCCATGGCCGGGCTGTGGGCAGGCGCAGTCGTAGTGATGTGCAGCGCTCTGCCCGGTGCTGCGGATGCGCCGTGGTACTCAGTGCTTGGCGGGCAGGAAGCCCACCCGGTCGTACGCCTGGGAGAGGGTCTCCGCGGCGACGGTGCGGGCCTTCTCCGCGCCCTTGGCCAGGATCGAGTCCAGCGTCTCGGGATCGTCGAGATACTGCTGGGTGCGCTCCCGGAACGGCGTCACGAACTCGACCATGACCTCGGCGAGGTCCGTCTTGAGCGCACCGTAGCCCTTGCCCTCGTACTTCTCCTCCAGTTCCGTGATACCCGCCCCGGTGAGGGTCGAATAGACGGAGAGGAGATTGCTGACGCCGGGCTTGGCCGCGCGGTCGAAGCGGATCACCGTGTCCGTGTCGGTGACCGCGCTCCTCACCTTCTTGGCGGTGGCCTTCGGGTCGTCGAGCAGGTTGATGAGGCCCTTCGGCGTGGAGGCCGACTTGCTCATCTTGATCGACGGGTCCTGGAGGTCGTAGATCTTCGCCGTCTCCTTCAGGATGTACGGCTCCGGGACGGTGAACGTCTCGCCGAAGCGGCCGTTGAAGCGCTCGGCGAGGTCGCGGGTGAGCTCGATGTGCTGGCGCTGGTCCTCGCCGACGGGGACCTCGTTGGCCTGGTACAGCAGGATGTCGGCGACCTGGAGGACCGGGTAGGTGAACAGGCCGACCGAGGCGCGGTCGGCGCCCTGCCGGGCGGACTTGTCCTTGAACTGGGTCATGCGGGACGCCTCGCCGAAACCGGTGAGGCAGTTCATCACCCAGGCGAGCTGGGCGTGCTCGGGGACGTGGCTCTGCACGAAGAGCGTGCAGCGCTCCGGGTCGAGGCCCGCCGCGAGGAGCTGGGCGGCGGCCAGACGCGTGTTCGCGCGCAGCTCCGCCGGGTCCTGCGGAATCGTGATCGCGTGCAGGTCGACGACCATGTAGAACGCGTCGTGGGACTCCTGCAGGGCCACCCACTGGCGGACGGCGCCGAGGTAGTTGCCGAGGTGGAACGAGCCCGCGGTGGGCTGGATTCCGGACAGCACGCGCAAACTACCCAGCGGCGCGGAGCGCCTCGGACGAGGGGGCTGGGGGGCGACGGGTGGGCGGTCAGAGGCCATGTTCACCATTCTCTCAGGTCGCGGGGTGCGGTCCGGAACCTATGCGTCCCCGGGGTGCCCGGACGCGGGACGGGGCCGCATCGAAGGTCGATGCGGCCCCGGTGGGGCGAGGTGCGCGGGCGGGCGGTGCGCGGGCGGGCGGCGGGGTCAGCCGAGGTCGATCTCCGGGTAGAGCGGGAAGCCGGCCACGAGGTCGGTGGCGCGGCGGGAGATCTCGTCCGCGGTCTTCGGGTCGAGGACGTGCTGGGCCTTGGACGGGGCGCCCTTGCTCGTCGTGCCGGGCTCCGTGGTGGTCAGGACGCGGTCGATGAGACCCGCGACCTCGTCCATCTCGGCGGTGCCCAGGCCGCGGGTGGTCAGCGCGGGCGTGCCGATGCGGATGCCGGAGGTGTACCAGGCGCCGTTCGGGTCGGCCGGGATGGCGTTGCGGTTGGTGACGATCCCGGAGTCGAGCAGCGCGGCCTCGGCCTGGCGGCCGGTGAGGCCGTAGGAGGAGGTGACGTCGATCAGGTTCAGGTGGTTGTCGGTGCCGCCGGTGACCAGGCTCGCGCCGCGCTTCATCAGGCCCTCCGCGAGCGCACGGGAGTTGTCGACGACGCGCTGGGCGTAGTCCTGGAAGGAGGGCTGCCGGGCCTCCGCGAGGGCGACGGCCTTGGCGGCCATGACGTGCGGGAGCGGGCCGCCGAGGACCATCGGGCAGCCGCGGTCGACCTGGTCCTTGAGCGAGTCGTCGCACAGCACCATGCCGCCGCGCGGGCCGCGCAGCGACTTGTGGGTGGTCGTGGTGACGATCTGCGCGTGCGGCACCGGGTCGAAGTCGCCGGTGAGGACCTTGCCCGCGACCAGGCCCGCGAAGTGCGCCATGTCCACCATGAGGGTGGCGCCGACCTCGTCGGCGATCTCCCGCATGACGCGGAAGTTCACCAGGCGGGGGTAGGCGGAGTAGCCGGCCACGATGATGAGCGGCTCGAAGTCGCGGGCGGTGGCGCGCAGGGCGTCGTAGTCGATCAGGCCGGTGGCCGGGTCCGTGCCGTAGGAGCGCTGGTCGAACATCTTTCCTGAGATGTTCGGGCGGAAGCCGTGGGTGAGGTGACCGCCCGCGTCCAGGGACATGCCCAGCATGCGCTGGTTGCCGAACGCCCGGCGCAGTTCGGCCCAGTCGGCGTCGGAGAGGTCGTTGACCTGGCGCACGCCCGCCTTCGCGAGGGCCGGCACCTCCACCCGGTCGGCGAGCACGGACCAGAACGCGACGAGGTTGGCGTCGATGCCGGAGTGCGGCTGGACGTAGGCGTGGCGGGCGCCGAAGAGTTCCCGGGCGTGCTCGGCGGCGAGCGACTCGACGGTGTCGACGTTGCGGCAGCCGGCGTAGAAGCGGCGGCCGACGGTGCCCTCGGCGTACTTGTCGCTGAACCAGTTGCCCATGGCGAGGAGGGTCGCGGGGGAGGCGTAGTTCTCGGAGGCGATCAGCTTGAGCATCTCCCGCTGGTCGTGGACCTCCTGCCCGATGGCGTCGGCGACCCGCGGCTCGACGGCGCGGATCACGTCGAGGGCGGCCCGGAAGGCGGTGGACTCGGGGGAGAGGGGCTGCTGCTCTGACATGTCGGCCTCCGGACGGCGTGGCGTAAAGCGTTCACGGTTCGGCCCAGGCGCACGGCACTTGTCTCCCGGGCCGCTCCCCGATGGTCCGTCCCATCCCAGCGCGCCAGTCACGGCCCGCCGGCCAGCCTACCGGGTGGCCCGTACGCCGCAGGTGGACGTCCACCATGCGATAACGGGCGCGGCGCTGTCGCCGCCCGCCTGGCGCGCCCGGCGTCCGGCGGCGGCGCCGCGCCCCTGGTCCCTCCCCTACAGTCGCCTCGTGCTCTTTGGAATGGTGTGCGCGCTCGGTGCCGCGGTCTGTTTCGGTACGGCGACGGTGTTGCAGGCGGTCGCCACCCGGGCCGCGGCCGGCCGGGGCGAGGAGGGCGGGGACGCGGCGCTGCTGCTGCGCGCGCTGCGGCAGTGGCGGTATCTGGCCGGGCTCGCGCTGGACGGCGCCGGTTTCGTGCTGCAGATCGCCGCGCTGCGGTCGCTCCCGATCTACGCCGTGGGCGCGGCGCTGGCGTCGAGCCTCGCGGTGACCGCGGTGGTCGCGGCGCGGCTGCTCGGGGTCCGGCTGAGCCGGTCCGAGTGGGGTGCGGTGGCGGTGGTGTGCGCGGGGCTCGCGATGCTGGGGCTGGCGTCCGGGACGGAGGGGCACGGGACCGGACCGCAGGCCCTGGAGTACGCGATGCTCGCCATGGCGGGCGCCGTGCTGGCCCTGGGCGCGGTCGGGGGGCGGCTCCCGGAGCGGGGGCGGGCGCTCGTACTCGGGCTGGGCGCCGGCTGCGGGTTCGGGGTGGTGGAGGTGTCGGTCCGGCTCATCGACGACGTGTCGCCCGGCGCGCTGCTCACCGATCCGTCGCTGTACGCGCTGCTGCTGGGCGGGGGCGCGGCGTTCCTGCTGCTCACCTCGGCGCTCCAGCGCGGCTCGGTGACGACGGCCACGGCCGGGATGGTGATCGGGGAGACGATCGGGCCGGCGCTGGTGGGCGTGGTGTGGCTGGGCGACCGTACCCGGGAAGGGCTGGCGTGGCTGGCCGTGCTGGGCTTCGCCGTGGCCGTGCTGGGGGCGCTCGCGCTGGCGCGGTTCGGGGAGTTGCCGGCCGAGGAGCCCGCGAACCCGTCCTTCGTCAGGCCGTCGCCTCCGTGATGCCGTCGGGCGTCGCCTGCGTGACACCGTCGGCCGTCGCCTCCGTCGCCTGCGTGACGCCGTCGGCCGTCGTCTGCCTGACGCCGTCGGGCATCGCCTGCCTGACGCCGTCGGCCGTCGCCTGCCTGACCCCGTCGGGCATCGCCTCGGTGATGCCGTCCCACAGGCGGATCCTCGCCTCCAGCGCGAGGGTCGCCGTCTCGACGGCCTCCTGCCAGCGGGTGGCGTCCGTGCCACAGAGGTCGGCGACCATCTGCATGGCCATGGGGGTGTGTTCCTCGCCGTCGACCTCGATGTGGCGGGCCAGGTAGTCGCGGAACAGCGGGAACCCTCCGGTGCCCTCCTCCCTGACGACCTGGTCGAACATGTCCGGGATGAGGTCCTCGCGGGAGAAGGCGAAGGCCGCGGCCCGGCAGTGCAGCGGCCGGTCGGCGATGATCGCGAAGGTCGTGCGCACGAACTCGGCGGCGGGGGCGGGCACCTGGGCGACGCGCAGCGCCGACGACACGTCGTGCCCCTCCCCGACCAGTGCGAGGAACGTGTCGAGCCGCGTCGTGTCGGCATCCGCCTCGGCCATGGCGGCCCGGTACAGCTCGAAGTGGCTCGTGAAGCCGCCGTTCAGTTCGTCGCTCTCCTCGACCAGCACGATGTCGTTGATGAGCCGTCGGCTCAGCGCCGAGCCGCGCGGCACCCAGGGCACGTCGACACAGGTCAGTTCGCGTTGCAGCGACGTGAGCAGGGACATGAAGTCCCATACCGCGAAGACGTGGTGCGCCATGAAAGTCGCGAGGTTCTCCCGGGTGGTTGTCCGGTGGTAGATCGGGTGGGCGGTGGCTTCTTTCCGGACGGGTTCGAGCACGGAACGCGCCCGGTCGATTCCCTTGTCTGTCAGATTCCAGTCGTACCTGGACATGGGGAACTCCTTTCAAAGCGGAAAGCGATCGTGCAGCTTTTCCGGTCGCCCGGCAAGCGCTTCCCGGAATTCGCCGGAAGTTACCCCGAGTAGCGCTCGGCAGAACATGGCAAGCGGTTGGAAAAGCCGCTGAAACGTCACGTTCCGGACAGCGGGAAAAAGTCATTGAATCTTTGAACGCACAGGATCCTCATGGCGTACTCATCGGCGTGACCAGTAATCCAGTCACCGTCACCGTGGCCTATCACGTAGTGCCGGGCCGCGAGGCCGAGTTTCATTCCTGGGGGTGGGCCATGCTGGGCGCGAGCGCGCAGCGGCCGGACTTCCTGGGGGGTGGTGTTCTTGTCGACCGAGAGGCGGAGTGGCATGTCGTCTATCGCTTCGCCAGTGACAGCGCGGCCCGGGCCTGGGAGGACTCGGCCACCCGGGTGCAGTGGGACGCCCGGGTGGTGGGCTTCGCCCGGCAGACCGGCCGCACGAGCGTGCGGGGCTCCCAGGCGTGGTTCGACTCCCAGACCGCCCCGCCGAAGGCGCCCGCCCCGCCCTCGAAATGGAAACTGTGGTTCGTGAACATGAGCGCGGTGTTCCCGCCGGTTCTCCTGTTCAACGTGATCGCGCTCCCCTATCTCGGCGGCCTCAATCCGTTCGTTCGCACGCTGCTGCTGTGCCTGTGTGTGACGGCCCTCGTCACCTGGATTCTTATGCCGCGCCTTCAGCGTTTCTTCAGGAAATGGCTCTATCCCCCGCTCCAGGCGCTGCGCGGACGGCACAAGAGACGGACGGCATAAGGCCCGAGAACGACCCAAGGGAGGTGGGCGGGTGAAGACCCTGCTCATCGACAATTACGACTCGTACACGTACAACCTGTTCCAGCTGATCGCCGAGGTGAACGGCCAGGAACCGGTGGTGATCCTCAATGACGCCCCGGTCGGCGCCGTGGAGAACCTCGCGGAATTCGACAATGTGGTGGTGTCGCCGGGACCGGGGCATCCGGCGAGAGCGCGTGATTTCGGCCTGAGCGCCCGCGTGCTGGCCGAGTCCCCGGTCCCCATGCTCGGCGTCTGCCTGGGCCACCAGGGCATCGCCCTGGGGGAGCACGGCCGGGTGGGTCCGGCCCCGGAGCCCCGGCACGGGCATCTGTCCACGGTCCGGCACGACGGACGGGACCTGTTCGAGGGCCTGCCGCAGAACTTCACCGCGGTCCGCTACCACTCGCTCTCCGTGCGCGAGCCGCTGCCCGACACGCTGGAGGCCACCGCCTGGGCGGAGGACGGCGTCCTGATGGGTCTGCGGCACCGCGGCCGGCCGCTGTGGGGGGTGCAGTTCCACCCGGAGTCGGTGCTCACGGAGTTCGGCCACCGCATGCTCGTGAACTTCCGCAACCTCACGGCCGGGGCGGCCCGCAAGACCCGTACGAAGAACACGGCGGTGCCCCCGACCGAGGCGTCCGTGCCCCGTCCGGCGGGCAGGTCGCGAGCCGTGGCCGCCACACCGTCACCGGCCGCCGGACCGTCCGCCGGGGCCGGCTCCCCGGTCACGGGCCGTCCGGCCGCCGTCATCCCGCGCCCCCGGCACGGCAGCCGTCCCGCGTTCCGGCTGCACACCCGCCGTGTCGCCGGCGCGGTCGACGCGGAGGCCGCCTTCACACGGATGTACGGCGCCTCGCCGCGGGCGTTCTGGCTGGACAGCTCCCGGGTGGAGCGGGGACAGTCCCGCTTCTCGTTCTTCGGTGACGACAGCGGCCCGCTCGCCGAGTTCGTCCGCTACGACGTCGACGCGGGCCGCTGCGAGATCGAACGGGCCGGACGCCCCACGCGCAAGGTCGCGGCGAGCGTCTTCGACTACCTCAAACGGCAGTTGACGAACCGCCGGGTGGACGCGACCGGGCTGCCCTTCGACTTCACCGGCGGCTATGTCGGCTACTTCGGCTACGAGACGAAGGCCGACTGCGGCTCGCCGAACCGCCACAGCGCCGGGACACCGGACGCCTGCTGGCTGTTCGCCGACCGGCTGATCGCGGTCGACCACCACAGGAACTTCACCTACGCCGTCTGCCTGGCGGAGGACACCCCGCAGGCCGCCCGCGAGGCCGCCGACTGGCTGGAGGGCGCGCTGGCGCAGCTCACCTTCGTCGCGGCGGACACCGCCACAGCGCCGCCGTCCGTGCCGCCCGCCGAGCCGGACCTCGCCGCCGCCGAACCGTGGCTGGTGCGCGACCGGGACACCTACCTCGCGGACATCGACGCCTGCCGACGGGAACTGCGGGCCGGCACCAGCTACGAGATCTGCCTGACCGACGCGGCCCGCCTGCCCGCTCCGCCCGACGCGTACGCGTTCTACCGGGTGCTGCGCCGCGTCAACCCGGCGCCGTACGCGGCCTTCCTGAGGTTCGGCGATCTCGACGTGGCCTGCTCCTCGCCCGAACGGTTCCTGCGGATCACACGGGACGGGGTGGCGGAGGCCAGGCCGATCAAGGGCACCGCGCCGCGGGGCGCCGGGTCGCGGGAGGACGCCCGGCTCCGGGACGCGCTCGCGGCGGACCCCAAGACGCGCGCCGAGAACCTGATGATCGTCGACCTGCTCCGCAACGACCTGGGCCGGGTCTGCCGGACCGGGACGGTGCGCGTGCCGCGGCTGATGGCCACCGAGACGTACGCGACCGTCCACCAGCTCGTCTCCACCGTCGAGGGGCGGCTGCGGGAGGGCACGGACGCGGTGGACTGCGTACGGGCCTGCTTTCCCGGCGGGTCGATGACCGGCGCGCCGAAGCTGCGCACGATGGAGATCATCGACGGGCTGGAGACGGAGGCCCGCGGGGTCTACTCCGGAGCCCTCGGCTATCTCGGGTGCAGCGGCGGCGCGGACCTGAGCATCGTGATCCGTACGGCCGTGATGACGGGCGGTCAGATGCAGCTGGGCGCCGGGGGCGCGATCGTCCTCGACTCCGACCCGGTCGCCGAGTACGACGAGATGCTGCTGAAGACGGCCGCGCAGATGCGGGCGCTCCGGGAGCACACGCTCGCCCGGACCGAGGAGCGGCGTGCGGGGGCCGGGGCACGAGCAGGTGCCCGGGTCGGCCGGTCCGCCGCCGAGGAGCCCGTGCGATGACGACTCCGCAGACCGCGCCGTCTCCGGCCGACGCCGGGGCGCCCGGCAACCTGGCGGCGCACCTCACCGCGCTCGCCGAGCGCCGCGGCTGGGCCGGCCGGCCCGCCTTCCACCAGGGGCACCGGACCTGGACCCACGGGGAGGTGCACGACCTCGGGGCCCGGGCGGCGACCGTCCTCGCCGGGCAGGGTGTGCGTCCCGGCGACCGGGTGCTGCTCGCGCTGCCCGACGGGATCGCCTGGGTGACGGCGTTCCTGGGGGTCGCCCGGCTCGGGGCCGTGGCCGTCCTGGTCAACCCGGAACTGCCGGCGGCCGAGCACGCGTTCATGGCCGAGGACACCGAGGCCGTGCTGTGCGTGACCGGACCCGGCCTGGAGGAACGGTTCTCCGACCGGGCGCGTCTCGGCGCCGACCAGCTGGTCGCGCTCGGCGCCGCCGCGGCACCGGCCGCCGCCCACCCGGTCGACGCGCACACCCCGCTGTACATCCAGTACACGTCCGGGACGACGGGCCGGCCCAAGGGGGTCGTGCACTGTCACGGCGACCCGAAGACCTACCACGACCTCATCGGCCGGCGGCTGCTGCGGATCATCCCGGACGACGTCACCCTGTCGGTGTCGAAGCTGTTCTTCGCCTACGGCTTCGGCAACGCCTTCGTCTTCCCGCTCTTCTCCGGCTCCTCCGCCGTACTGGTGGACCGCCGCCCGGCCCCGGCCGCCGTCGACGAGCTCGTGGCCCGGCACCGGGTGACGCTGCTCTACTCCGTGCCGTCCGCGTACGCCGCGCTGGTGGCCGACCGGGGCAGCGGACACGGGGCGTGCTTCGCCTCCGTACGGGCCGCGGTGTCGGCCGGCGAGGGCATGCCGGACGGGCTCGGCCGGCAGGTCACCGACCTGCTGGGCGCGCCGGTGCTGGAGCAGATCGGCTCCACCGAGGCGGGGCACGCCTTCTGCGCCAACAGCTTCGGGCACAACCATCCGGGCACCGTCGGCCGTCCCGTCCCGGGCTTCGAGGTGGAGCTCCGCGACCGCGCCGGGCGGCCGGTGCCGGACGGCGCGACGGGTGAGCTGTGGGTGCGCGGGCCGACGGTGACGCCCGGCTATCTGAACCGGCCCGAGGAGACGGACCGCGCCCTGGCCGGGGGCTGGCTGGCCACCCGGGACCGGGCCCGCCGCGAGCCGGACGGCGCCTACCGCCACCTGGGCCGGACCGACGACATGGAGATGGTCGGCGGCATCACCGTCTCCCCGCTGGAGGTGGAGGCCGTGCTGCGGGCCCATCCGGCGGTGCGGGAGGTCGCGGTCGCCGCGGTGACCGACGGGCACGGTGCCAGCCGGCTGCGCGCGTTCGTGGTGCCCGTCGCACCGCCCTCGGCACGGCTGGCGGACGACCTCGTCGGCCTGGCCCGCGAGCACCTCGCCGCGTTCAAGGTCCCCAGAAGCGTCAGCTTCGTCGGGTCGCTGCCCCGCACCACGACCGGAAAGCTCCGCCGGCACCTGGTCCGCCGGGGCGCCTGGTGACCGGGACGCGCGGCGTGACCACGAGAGAGAGGAACGGCCCCATGAAAGAACAGCAGACCCTGCTCGCCGACCGCGGGTTCTACCTGGGCCCGGTGTTCCGGCGGGCGGCCGACCGTCACGGAGCCGTCTTCGTCACCCTGGACCGGCCGCTGGACGTCCGTCCCGAGCTGGGGACCGACCTCGACTACCGGGTGCTGGCCGACGTCGTGGAGGACCTGTCCGGCCGGCTGTGGGAGGCCGGGGTGCGGCCCTCGGAACAGGTGGTCGTGCACAAGACGGACAACGTCGACATCGTGCTGCTGACCTGTGCCGTCGCCCGTATCGGCGCGGTCCCCGTGCTGCTCTCCCCCGCGCTGGCCGGCCCGGTGGTCGAACAGCTCCTGGGACGGCTCCGGCAGCCCTGGCTGATCACCGACCGCGCCAGGCTGGACGGCCCGCTGCGGGACGTCGGGCTCTCCGCGCTGGTACGGCGGACCCTCTCCGTGGACGACGCGCCCGGAGCGGACCCGCTGGAGCAGTACACCGGGGCCGCACCTCCCGCGCCGGTGCGGCTGCACCCCCGGGAACCCGCTCTGATCACCCACAGTTCGGGCACCACAGGTCTGCCCAAGCTGGCCGTGCACTGCGCGAACACCATGTGGAACCGGCTCGTCCCGCAGAAGGCGATGGGCTGGCCCACCCGTGGCGAGACCGCGGCGCTGCACATGTCGTTCGTGCACTCGCGCTTCTACCATCTGCTCGGCGTCCTGCTGCACTTCGGCAGCCCGCTGGTGCTGATCACCGACCCGGACCCGGCGTCCGTGGGCCCGCTGCTGGTGCGGCACCGCCCCGGCATCGTCGAGACCCACCCCAACACCTTCGTCCTGTGGGAGGAGTTGGCCGACGCGCCGGGCGCGCCGCTGTCGCGGGTCCGGTCCTACGGCTCCACGTTCGACGCGATCCACCCGCGCACCGTACGGCGGTTGCTCGACGCCTCGAAGCGCCGTTCGCCCTGGCTGATCCAGCTGTACGGGCAGAGCGAGACGGGGCCGGTCGCGTTCCGGTGGTTCACCCGGCGCAGCGCGGCCCGCGCGGACGGGCGGCGGGTCGGGACCGGCATCCCCGGCTTCACCCGGGTCCGGGTCACCGACCCCGGCGGCAGGCGCGTCGCGCCCGGCACGCCCGGCCGGATCGAGGCGCGCACCAGGGGCCGCATCCTCACCTACCTCGGCGCCCGCGAGCAGTACGAGCGCCAACTCGACGACGGCTGGTGGCAGATGGGCGACATGGGGTACCGAAGCCGGCTGGGTCTGCTGCACCTGACCGACCGGGAGATCGACCAGATCGACTCCGTGCACAGCAATCTGGAGGTCGAGGACACGCTGATGTCCCGGCTGGAGGAGCTGCGCGAGGTCGTCATCGTTCCCGGCCCGGACCGCGAGCCGGTGCCCGTGGTGTGCGTGCGGGGGGAGCGTCCGCTCGATCCGGAGCGCTGGCGGGAGGCCACCGCCGATCTGCCCGCGATGGCCGAGCCCCGGCAGTGGCGCTTCGAGGAACTGCCGATGACCGCGACGTGGAAGGTGAAGCGCGTGGAGATCAGCCGCATGCTGGCGGCGACGCGAGAGGGCACGCGCGCGTGAACACGGTCGTGGTGGTCGGCGCCGGCCCCGTGGGACTGTCGGCGGCCCTCGGGCTGCGGGCGCGCGGACTGCCGGTCGTGCTGCTGGAGGCGGACCCCGAGAACCGTGAACGGCCGGGCAGCCGCGCCCTGTTCGTGCACCGCGAGACCCTCGGCCTGCTCGACGGGATGTCTCCCGGGCTGGCCGCCGAGATCACGTCGTACGGACGGACCTGGCAGACCCGGCGCACTCTCTACCGGGGCCGCGAGGTGTACGCCCGGACCTTCCCGCGGCCCGCCGGCACCCCGCCGTTCACGAGCCTGCGCCAGGTGGACACCGAGCGCTTCCTGCGCGCCGCCTGCGAGCGGGCCGGGGTCGAGTTCGTGTGGGGCGCCCGCGTCACCGGCGTACGCGCCACCCGGACGGGCGTCTCGCTGACCGGGGAGGACGGGCGGGTGTGGACGGGCGACTACGCCGTCGCCGCCGACGGTGCCCGCTCCTCGGTCCGCCGGGAACTCGGCATCGCCATGGAGGGCAGCCGGGGCGCGGGCTTCCACGTGGTCGTGGACGTGGCCGACATCCCGGGCGCGGAGCTGCCGTTGGAGCGGGTCTTCCACTACGAGCATCCGGGGGCCGGCGGCCGCAGCGTGATGCGGGTGCCGTTCACCGGCGGCTTCCAGGTCGACCTGCAGTGCCGGGACGAGGACGCGGAGGAGGCGTACGGCACCGAGGAGGCCGTACGGCGGTGGCTGCCCGGGGTCGTGGGCGACGGGTACGGCGAGCGGATCCTGTGGGTGTCGACGTACCGGTTCCTGCGCAGGGTCGCGACCTCCTTCACCGATCCCCACCGGCGGGTGCTGCTGGCCGGGGAGGCGGCGCACCTCTTCCCGCCGTTCGGCGCGCGCGGCATGAACAGCGGGATCGCGGACGCCGCCGCGGCGGCGGAGGCCATCGCGTCCGGTACGGCGGAGGCGGTCGCCCGTTTCGCCGAAGTCCGGCGCGCGGCCGGCCTGTTCAACAGTGCGGCGGCCGGGGCCGCGCTGGAGCACCTGCGGCCGCGGCGCCGGATCGTCCGGGTCAGACAGCGGGCCGCGGCGGCCCTCGCGCCCGTGCTGCCCCGCTGCGGGTCGTGGCTGGAGCACGCGCCGTACGGCCCCCGGCGCGGGGCACCGGCGGCGACCGGGACGTACTGAGGAGGAAGCCGTCCGGTGACGGCCCGACCGGCGCTCGCGCGTGCCGGGAAAACACGGGAACGGCGGGAATCACGCGCGTCGTGGGAATGGCTGGACGACATCATGCAGCTGCTGCGGGTCGACCGAATTCCACCGCCTACGGAAAGAGCGCCGGGTCGAAAGGGAATCGACCCGGCGCTCTTTCCGCTGCCCGAATTCTGCTTTACTTCTGAGCGGGCTGATAAGCCCCCGGCACCATGCGCGTCGCGATCGCGATCCGGTTGTACGCGTTGATGACGGTGATCGCCCAGATGAGGGCCGCCACCTGGGCCTCGTCGAAGACGGCGGCGGCCTCGGCGTAGACCGCGTCCGGGACGTGGCCGTCGTGGACCAGGGTCACCGACTCGGTCAACGCCAGCGCGGCGCGCTCCCGTTCGGTGAAGAAGGGGGTCTCCCGCCAGGCGTTCAGCGCGTAGACGCGCTGCTCGGTCTCGCCCTGGGCGCGGGCGTCCTTCGTGTGCATGTCGAGGCAGAACGCGCACCCGTTGATCTGCGAGGCGCGGATCCTGACCAGTTCCAGGATCTCCGGTTCGACCTTGGCGTCCTCGGCCGCGGAGACGGCGGCACCGTGCAGGGACCCCATCGCCGCGGAAACGCCGGGGGTTGTCTTCTTGAGGGCCACGCGGGATATGGAATCGCTGTTGCTCATGGGGAGACCATATCCGCGAAAAGGACCACCGGAGGCGCGGTCGCCGAAAAAGGCGATGCGGGTCGGCTGCGCGGGGTGGATATCACGAGAGCCATGCCTTCCAGGTCGACGCGTGGCCGTCCACCCACTTCTTCGCCGCCTCCTCCGGGGCCAGTTTCCGGTCGGCGATCATCAGGGAGACCTCGTTCTGGTCCTCGGTCGTCCACCTGAACTTCTTGAGGAAGGCCGCCGCCTTGCCGCCGCTCCTCGCGAAGTCGGCGTTGAGGTACTTCTGCAGCGGGGTGTGCGGGTAGCCGCAGGCGACCTTGTCGGGGTCGGCGTCGCAGCCCTCCTTGTACGGCGGCAGCTTCACCTCGGTCATGGGGACCTTCTCGAAGAGCCACTGCGGGGCGTACCAGTACGTCAGGAAGGGCTTCTTCTCCTTGGCGAACTGCTTCATCTGGGTGATCTGCGCGGCCTCCGAACCGGCGAACACCACCTGGTAGTTCAGGTCCAGGTTCTTCACCAGCGCCTTGTCGTTGGTGACGTAGGACGGGGAGCCGTCCATCAGCTGGCCCTTGCCGCCGCTCTCCGCCGTACGGAACTGGTCGGCGTACTTGTCGAGGTTCTTCCAGTTCGTGACGTCCGGGTGCTGCCTGGCGAAGTACGTCGGGACGTACCAGCCGATGTGCCCGGTCACCCCGAGGCCGCCGCCCCGCCGGATCGTCTTCTTGTCGTCGACGTACCGCTTCTCCTGGTCGGGGTGGCCCCAGTCCTCCAGGATCGCGTCGACGCGGCCCTGGCTGAGCGCGTCCCAGGCCGGCACCTCGTCGACCTGGACGGTGTCGACGCGGTAGCCGAGCTTGTGCTCCAGGACGTACCGGGCGACGGCGACGTTCGCCTGCGCTCCCACCCAGGACTGCACCGAGAGGGTCAGGGTCTTGGCGCCCCGGGCGTTCGCGAACGGCGAGGCCTGCTTGGTCATGTCGGCGGCGCCGCAGCCGGTGAGCAGCAGCAGGGCGGCTCCGGCGGCCACCGCGGAAGTCGTACGAACTCGCATGTCACGCTCCCTTCCTGGCGCGGCGTTCGGTCGGCTGGGTCACCCGGTCGAGCATCAGGCCGAGGCAGACGATCGCGGCGCCGGCCACCAGACCGGTCGCCAGGTCGCCCTGGGCGAGGCCGAAGACGGCGTCGTAGCCGAGCGCGCCGCCGCCGACCAGACCGCCGATGACGACGACGGCGAGGACCAGGACCACGCCCTGGTTGACGGCGAGCAGGAGTGCCGGCCGGGCCAGCGGGAGCTGGACCTGGCGGAGCTGCTGACCGCTGGTGGCGCCGAGGGAGCGCGCCGACTCCAGGGCGGCGGGGTCGACCTGGCGCAGACCCTGGGTGGTGATGCGGACGACGGCGGGCAGGGCGTAGACCACGGCGGCGGCGACCGCGGGGGCGCGGCCGACGCCGAACAGGGCGACGACGGGGATCAGGTACACGAACTGCGGCATCGTCTGGAAGACGTCCAGGACCGGCCGCAGCACCCGCTCCAGGCGGTCGCTGCGGGCTGCGGCGATCCCGATCGCGAAGCCGAGGACCAGGGTGACGGCGACCGCCGCCAGCACCTGCGACAACGTGTCCAGCGAGGGCTGCCAGACGCCGAGCACGCCGATCGCGGCCATCGCCAGGACGGCCGTGAGCGCGGTGCGCCAGGTGCCGATGAGCCAGGCCAGGGCGGCCACCACGAGCAGCACCGACCACCAGGGCAGCCACTGCAGGCCGGCGCGGACCGGGTCCAGGACCCAGGTGGTGAAGTGACCCGCCCAGTCGGCGGTGCCGCCCACGTAGGGCACGCCCGAGTACAGGTGGGCGGTCATCCAGTCGACGGCTCGGTTGACCGGGCCGGCGATGTCCAGCGTCCAGGTGCCGGGCCAGTCGAGCCGGCCGGTGAGACGCCCGGCGAGGCCGGCGGCGACGACGGCCACCAGGGGGTACGCCCAGTGTCCGCGCTCCTGCCGGGAATAGTCCCCGAGCCGTTCTCCCGCCGCGCCGGTCACCCGGTCGAGGACGACGGCGAGCAGCACGATCGGGATGCCGGCGGCGAGCGCCGCGCCCACGTCGACCGACGCGAGCGCCTGGTAGACGCGGTCGCCCAGACCGCCCGCGCCGATCACGGACGCGATGACCGCCATCGACAGCGCCATCATGATCGTCTGGTTGAGGCCGAGCAGGAGTTCCCTGCGGGCCAGCGGGAGCCGCGCGGTCAGCAGGCGCTGCCGGGCGGTGGCGCCGAGCGACTCGACGGCTTCCAGGACGCCCTTGTCGGCGCCGCGCAGACCGAGCGCGGTGAGGCGGGCCATGGGCGGGGCGGCGTAGACGACCGTGGCGAGGACCGCCGCGGGCACGCCGATGCCGAAGACGAGGACGACGGGCAGCAGGTAGGCGAAGGCGGGCAGCACCTGCATGGTGTCGAGGACCGGGCGCAGCGCCCGGTCGGTGCGGTCGGACAGGCCCGTCGCCAGGCCGAGCAGCACGCCCACGACGACCGAGGTGAGGACCGCGACGACCATGAGGGCGAGGGTCTGCATGGTGGGCACCCACATGCCGAGCAGGCCGCAGGCGAGGAACGCGGCGGCCGTGCCCGCGGCGAGCCGTACCCCGGCGACCCGCCAGGCGACGAGTCCGGCGAACGCGGTGACGCCGGCCCAGCCCGCGGCGAGCAGGACGAGGTAGACGGCGCGCACCGACAGGACGACGGCGTTGCTGAGGTAGCCGAGGAAGTAGAGGAACAGGGGGTGGCTGTCGCGGTTGTCGACGATCCAGTCGCTGGCGCTGGTCAGCGGCGCGGACACGTCGACGGTCAGCGCGTGCGGCCAGGTCCCGCCGGGCCAGCGGGCGTCGGCGAGCGGAACGAGGACCGCCGCGACGACGGCGAGCAGCAGCAGCTTGTGCGCGGCACGGTGTTTGAGGACGCCGGGCAGTGCGAGACGGGGGGCGGGTGCGGTGACCGTCGCCATCAGACCGCCTCCTTCCGGAGCTCCGTCCCGGCCACGACGTCGAGGAGACGTTCGTGGTCGACGACTCCCAGGCACCGGCCGTCCTCCACGACACAGGCGGCCCGGCCGCTCTCGGAGACGACCCTGATCGCCTCGGCGACGACCGCGTCGGCGGGCAGCGCCCCGGGGTGCTCCAGGCTGTCGCAGCCGCCGGGGCGCATGGCCGTACGGACGGTCATGACCTGCTCGCGGGGCACGTCCCGGACGAACTCGCGGACGTAGTCGTCGGCGGGCGAGCCGACGATCTCCTCGGGCGTGCCGAGCTGCACGATGCGCCCGTCGCGCATCAGGGCGATACGGTCACCGACCTTCAGGGCCTCGTTGAGGTCGTGGGTGATGAAGACCATCGTGCGGCCCTCCTCGCGGTGCAGCCGCACGACCTCCTCCTGCATGTCGCGGCGGATCAGCGGGTCGAGCGCGCTGAACGGCTCGTCGAACAGCAGGACCTCGGGGTCCACGGCGAGGGCGCGGGCCAGGCCGACGCGCTGCTGCTGGCCGCCGGACAACTGGGCCGGCCGGCGTTGCTCCATGCCTTCGAGGCCGACCTTGGCGACCACCTCGGCGGCCCGCTCGCGCCGCTCGGCGCGGGAGACGCCCTGCACCTCCAGGCCGTACGCCACGTTGTCGAGGACCGTGCGGTGCGGCAGCAGGCCGAAGTGCTGGAAGACCATCGAGGCGCGGTGGCGGCGCAGTTCACGCAGCCGGGAGCGGTCCATGGCGCGGACGTCCTCGCCGTCGATGACGATCGTGCCGGCCGTCGGTTCGATGAGCCGGGTCAGACAGCGCACCAGGGTGGACTTCCCGGAGCCGGACAGGCCCATGACGACGAAGACCTCGCCCTTGCGCACGTCGAAGGCGACGTCACGGACGGCGGCGGTGCAGCCGGTGCGGGAGCGCAGGTCGGCCGGTGGCAGGGCGGCGAGTTCGGGGTCGGCGGGAACGTCTGCCGCCTTGGGGCCGAAGACCTTCCACAGTCCGTCCACGGCGAAGACGGGGTCGTCCGCGGCGGACTCGGCGGACGCGGCGGTCGGCGCCGGCTCGGCCGGCGTGTTCGGGGTCGTTGTCATCACGCACCATCTCCCAGCAGTTCGGCGGCTTTCTCACCGACCATGAGCACCCCGATCATCGGGTTCACGGCGGGCATGGTGGGGAACACGGAGGCGTCGGCGATGCGGATGCCGTGCAGGCCGCGCACCCGCAGTTCGGGGTCGACGACCGCCAGCGGGTCGTCGGTGGCGCCCATCCGGCAGGTGCCCGCCGGGTGGTAGACGGTGTGGGCGACCTTGCGGGCGTACTCGCTCAGTTCCTCGTCGCCGGTGACGTCGGGGCCGGGGGCCACCTCGCGCCTGAGCCAGCCCGCCAGGGGCTCGGTCCGCGCGATCTCGCGGGCGATCCGGATGCCGTCGACGAGGGTGCGGGCGTCGTGGTCGTCCTCGTCGGTGAAGTAGCGGAAGTCCAGGGCGGGCTTGACGGACGGGTCGGCGCTCTCCAGGTACAGCCGGCCGCGGCTCTTAGGCTTGGGGATGTTCGGGGTCAACGAGACGCCGTACGGCGGCCGTTCGTAGCCCAGGCGCTCCGGGTTGTCCGTGAACGGGATCTGGTAGAAGTGGAACATCAGGTCCGGGCCCGCGTGTCCGGGGTCGCGGCGCACGAACAGGCCGGCGTCGGAGTCCATCGCCGAGTTCTCCGGGATGGGGCCGTTCGTCTCCCACACGATCACCGACTCGGGGTGGTCGAGCAGGTTCTCGCCGACGCCGGGCAGGTCGTGCGCGACGGGTATGCCGAGCGCCTCCAGGTCCGCCTTCGGGCCGATGCCGGAATGCAGCAGCAGCCGGGGCGAGTCGACGGCGCCCGCGCACAGCAGGACCTCGTTGCGGGCCCGGACGAGGAGTTCCTCGCCGTCCTTGGTGCGGACGTGCACGCCGTCGGCGCGGGTGCCGTCCAGCTCCAGCCGGTACGCCCAGGTCTCCAGGAGGATCGTCAGGTTGGGGCGCTCGTCCATCACCGGGTGCAGGTACGCCACCGACGCGGACGACCGCTTGTTGTCCTCCGGGTGGTAGGCGAGGTCGAAGAACCCGACGCCGTCGTCGAACGGCTCCTTGTTGAAGCCCTCGACGCGCGGCACGCCGAGCGCGGCCTGCGCCGCGTCGACGAAGTCGCGGGCGATCGCGTTCCGGTCCTTCTCGTCGACCGGCACGATGTTGTTGAGGAGGCGCGCGTAGTACGCCTCCATCGGCACCGCTCCCCAGCCCTTCGCGCCGGCCGCCTCCCACTCGTCCCAGTCGGACGGCAGCGGCTTGAACGCGATGAGGGTGTTGTGGCTGGAGCAGCCGCCCAGGACGCGGGCCCGGCTGTGCCGGATGTGCGAGTTGCCGCGCGGCTGCTCGGTCGTCGGGTAGTCGTAGTCGAGTTCGCCGCCGAGCAGGCCCATCCAGCGGCGCAGCGTCAGCACGTCGTCGCGGCCGACGTCGCTCGGGCCGCCCTCGATGACGGCGACGGTGACGTCGGGGTTCTCGGAGAGACGGGAGGCGATGACCGATCCTGCCGTGCCACCGCCGATGACGACGTAGTCGTAGACGTGGGGGGTCTGGGACATGGTGGTACTCACTCCAGGGGGATCGAACCAGTGGATCGAGGAAGGAGGATCAGCCCGTGAACCACCGGACCGGCTTCGGCGCGAGGTTCTGGTAGACGTGCTTGGTCTCGCGGTACTCGGCGAGTCCGGCGGGGCCGAGTTCGCGGCCCACCCCGCTCTTGCCGAAACCGCCCCACTCCGCCTGCGGGAGGTAGGGGTGGAAGTCGTTGATCCAGACGGTGCCGTGGCGCAGCCGGCCCGCCACCCGCCGGGCCCGTCCCGCGTCGGCGGTCCACACGGCGCCCGCGAGGCCGTACTCGGTGTCGTTGGCGAGGGCGACCGCCTCGTCCTCGGTGCGGAACGTCTCGACGGTGAGGACCGGCCCGAAGACCTCCTCCCGGACCACCCGCATCTCGCGGTGGCAGGAGTCCAGGACGGTCGGCTCGTAGAAGTAGCCGGTGGCGGGACGGTCCGGCGAGGGCTCGGGCCGCCGGCCACCGGTGCGCAGCACGGCGCCCTCGGCGAGCGCGGAGGCGACGAAGTCCTCGACCTTGGCGCGCTGTTGCTCGGAGACGAGGGGGCCGCACTCGACGCCGTCGGCCGTGCCGCGGCCCAGGCGGATGCGCCCCGCCCGGCGGGCGAGTTCGGCGACGAAGCGCTCCCGCACGGACTCCTCGACGATGAGCCGGCCGCCCGCCGAACAGACCTGCCCGCTGTGGATGAACGCCGCGTTGAGCGCCTGGTCCACGGCCGTGTCGAAGCCCTCCTCGGTCGCGCAGGCGTCCGCGAACACGACGTTGGGGTTCTTGCCGCCGAGTTCGAGAGCGACCTTCTTCACGGAGGGGGCGGCCGCCTGGGCCACCTTCGTCCCGCTGACCAGGCCGCCGGTGAAGGACACGAGGTCGACGTCGGGATGCTCGGCGAGGCGGGCGCCGACCGAGTGCCCGGGGCCGGTGACGATGTTGGCCACCCCCGCGGGCAGTCCCGCCTCGGCCAGCAGCCCGATCAGGGCGACCGTGGTCAGCGGGGTGATCTCGCTCGGCTTGACGACGAAGGTGTTGCCGGCGGCCAGCGCCGGCGCGATCTTCCAACTGGCTTGCAGGAGCGGGTAGTTCCAGGGGGTGATGAGCGCGCAGACGCCGACGGGCTCGTGCACGACGACACTGTGGATGTCGGGCGAGCCCGCGTCGACGACCCGGCCGGGCGCCTCGCCGGCCACAAGGTCGGCGAAGTAGCGGAAGGCGTCGGCGACACAGTCGATGTCGACGCGCCCCTCCTCGGCGGTCTTGCCCGCGTCGCGGCTCTCCAGCAGGCCGAGCCGCTCCCGGTCGCGGACGAGGAGGTCGGCGACGCGGCGCAGCAGGGCCGCGCGTTCGGCGACGGGGGTGCGTGGCCAGGCGCCGTGGTCGAAGGCGTCCCGGGCGGCGGCGACCGCCCGGTCGGTGTCCTTCTCGTCGCCTTCCGCGACCACCGCGAAGGGGAGGGCGTCCGCGGGATCGAGGATCTCGCGGGTCGCGCCGGAGACCGCTTCCAGCCACTCTCCTCCCGCGTGAATGGTTTTGCTCACCTGAGGTACTTGGGGTCCGGCGGTTTCCGCCATGATCGATATTGCCTTCCGTTCCAGTTCACTGCCCCTGCGTCACAGCCGTCTCACTTTCAAGGACCGCGTCCGCCTGCCCCGGGCCTTCCGTTGCATGCGCAATCTGTGGCCGAAAGTGCGCTACGCCACTCAAAATGCGGACAAACAGGTGCGAAAGGTGCGCCTTGGGGGCGTTGTTCGGACATGGTCCGCACTGTGTCCGGACATGACGACGGGACCGGGTCGTCGCCGGCCGTGACGGCCTGCGACGAGCCGGTCCCGTGCGTTCGGTGCCGGGTCGGCGGTCGGCCCGCGGCGGACGCGCCGCGGTTCTGCGCCTCGGGTCAGTCCACCGCCGCCGCGTCGCAGGCCCCGAGGGACGGGCAGAACCAGTCCAACGCCGTGGTGAGGATCTTCAGTTCGTCGTCACCGCCGTCGGAGTCGGGGCCGTACACGGCGATCGCGTAGATCGTGCCGTCGAAGGACACGAAGCGTTCGTCGTAGACATGCCAGGTGCCGATGTCGGGCTCGCCCTTGAGGGAGTCGGCCAGGTACTCCAGCCGGGAGCCCGTGAACTCGCCGTCGTCCAGGTTCCTCAGCGCGAGCTTGCGGAAACCGGCCGGCTTCGGAGTCCCGGCGGACAGATACAGGTCGAACGAGGCGTCCGGCGACTCCTCGGCGACCTGATAGACCTGCAACCGGTGCTTGCCGTCCGCACTGCGGTAGTTGACCACGTCGATGCCGTACGAGGAGGCGACCGTGCCGCGCGTCCACCCCTCGGGCCGGGCGATCCGGAAGCCCTCGTCGTCCTCGAACTTCTCGTAGCCGGCGGGGAGTTCCGGGGTGGCGGGCGAGGCGGTGTCCTCGGTGGGCGACGGGGTGCCCCCGGTGGGGGACTCCGTGGCCCGCGTCGGCCCGGTGGGCCCGGGCACCGGGGACCCGCTCGCCGCCACCGCCCGCTTGTCCTTCCCGTCGTCCCCCGTGTCGACCACCAGGGTCAGCACCAGGCTCACGGCGACACCGACCGCCGCTGCCCCGATCAGCACGGACCAGACCAGCCGCCGGCTCATCCCGCCCACGGTGGGCGCAGGGGGCGGCGGCTCCTGGAGGGGCGGCCACCGCGCGGACGGCCAGTCGGGTCCCGCACCGACCCCGCCGTTGACCTCGGTCGGCGACCAGGCGCTGCCGTCCCCGCCACCACCCGGCCCGTGCCAGCCACCCGGCCCACCGCCGGCGGGCCGGCCAGCGGGCGGCGTCGGGCCCGCACCGGGTGCCGGGCCGACGACCGGCGCGCCGACGACGGCGGTGGGCGCGTCGGGATCGGCCCCGGACCCGCCCGGGCCCGCCCCTCCGCCCGCGTCGACGGTCGGCACGGTGGCACCGGCGGTCGGCGGGGACACGCCGGCCGAGCCGACGGCCGCGGGGGGCCAGGCGGCCGGCCAGAAACTCGGCGAGGCACTCGCGGCCGACGGCTCGACGGCGGCGGACTTGCCACCCGGCGACTCGGCGGACGGGGGCTCGGCAGCCGGCGACTCGGCGGGCAGAGCGGGGGTGGGGCGCGCGGGGCCGGGGAGCGGGGGCCCGGGCGATCCGGGGGCCGGCGAGCCGCCGGTTCCCGAGCCGGCCGGCGGCCACGCGGTCGCCGTACCCCCTACGCCCGGCGGCCACGCGGTCGCCGCGGCGCCTCCGCCCGCCCGCTCGCCACCCGCCGGGTCGGCGCCGGACGACCCCGGGGCCGACGGCCCGCCGGTTCCGCCCGGCGCGCCCGACACCTCGGACCCACCGCTCACCGGACCCGTCGGCGGCCACTCGGTGGTCGGCGGGGGCCAGGTCGGGGTGTGGGCCGGTCTCGCCGGTGGGGGTGGTGTGACCGGGGCGGTGGCGCTCGGGTCGTCGTCCTGCCAGCGCTGGGTCTCCTCGTTCCAGTACCGCTCTCCCCCGCTCATCGAGGCCCCCTCACATCCCCAGCAGGCCCGCCACGGCACCGGCCGAGGCCAGGACGCTCAGCAGGGCCTGCGAGTCGGTGAGCAGTTCCCGCAGGCGTTCCCTGCGGGTGGGCGCGGCCTGGCCGGTGCGGGTGATCTCGTTCTCCGTCTCGGCGAGCTCGGCGGCCAGCGCCGCCGTCCGCTCGCTGCCGCGCACCCGCTCCAGGTCCGCGCGCAGCTCGCGGACCGCCGCGAGCAGTTCCTCCGCGGCCCGGTCGCGCTGCGGGGCCGCGCCGTGGTGGCTCTCGGCCCGGGCGTGGCTCCCGATGGCGAAGGTGCTCTGCGAGACGTCGCCCATGCTGACGTTCGGTTCATCCGTTGCCATCGCCGGCCGGTCCCTTCTGCGGCGCGGCGCCGCCGGTCGTGGAGGTGGTGCCGGCGCCCGCGGCGGCCGGGTGTGTGGAGGACGCGGAGGCGTGCGCGCCGACGGCGAAGGTGCTGCCCTCGACCCGGTCGATGTTCACTCCGCCGCTGCTGATGTTCACGATCTTCTGGACGAACTCGCCGGTCAGGTAGCCGGACGCCTCCAGCGCGGTCCGCACCCCGTTCGCGACGCGGTCCTGCACGCTCTTGAGGTAGCGGGCGACGTCCATCTCCTGGAAGAGGGACCCGGCGGGCACCGCGCCGAGCTCCCGCACGGACAGCGCGGGCCCGTCGGGCAGCGCGCCCGCGTAGCCGCCGGTCAGCAGCCGCCAGGCGTAGAGCAGGCCGCGGCCCAGGCTGATCAGGGAGGCGGCCGCGGACCCGGGCACCCGGGCGATGGCCCAGGCGCCCTTGCCGAACACGTTGTTGTGGCGGAAGCGGTGGGCCGTACGGTCGGCGTTCTTGAAGTCCTCCCGCACCGGCGTCAGCACGTGCGGGGCGATCTCCAGCATGAGCATGCGGCCCTGGGTGTGGATGCGCACGAACACCGTGACGACCAGTTCCTCCTCCCAGCCGCCGACGCGGACGCGCAGGAAGTGCCGGCGTTTCTCGGCGCCCTCCTCGACGGCCCGCGCCCGGTGCTCCTCGAAGGCGTGCGGGTGGTACGGCGCCTCGTCGCGGCGCCGCAGCCCCTCGGCCGGCAGGAACACGCACTCGTCGACCTCCAGCCAGCGCAGGCGGTCGCGGCCGAGGTGTCCGGCGTACTCGGCGGGCAGCCGGAGCTGTTCGATGAGCGGGCGGATCGTCTCCAGGACGGTGCGGTTGCTGATCGGCTGCTGCTTCTTCGTGCCGTCCGGGCGCAGCTCGACGGCGAGGACCCAGGTGTCGTAGGCCGTGCCGGCCCCGCAGAACGGACGCGCCTCGTGGTACATGATCAGCGGCGCGTGCTGTTCGTGCCGGATGCGGGCCTTGAGCCGCTGGAAGCGGTGGCTCTCGTTCTGTTCGGCCGGGTCGCCGGCCGCGTCCGGGAAGCGCTGCGGGGACAGCTCCCCGCCCATGACGCGGGCGAACTGTTCGCGTTGCGCGGCCGCGCACAGCGCGATGAGCGCGAACACCGCGAGCGTGAGCCAGGCGTGCCAGGCCCCGACCAGGTCCCCGATGTCGCCGAAGCCCGGGAAGACCAGGTCGGACGGGGAGGTGGAGTCGCCGTAGGACTCGCCGTAGCCGTAGGAGTCCGTGGACGAGGAGCCGCTGTCCGAGCCGACGCCGAACGCGGCGAGGAGCGTGAGGACGAGGAACGCCGTGAAGATGATCCGGCCCCACCAGCGCAGGAGGAAGGCGGGCAGCAGCCGGTACAGCGGCGGGTCCGCCCGGTGGCCGCGGACCCAGGGCGCGAGGGCGAGCAGCAGACTGGGCGTGAGGAACCCGGCCAGCAGGCCGCCGCTGAGCGGCAGTCCGACCACCCACAGGCCGAGGATCAGGCCGGCCCACAGCAACTCCTGGCGGCGGGCCCGCAGGGCGTGGGCGAGGACGCGGGCCGCGTCGTACCCGAGTGAGGGCGCCACGATCCGCTGTTCGTTGAGGTGCAGTTCCCGGATGACGCGGTCACGGTAACCGGAGTCGAGGTAGGTGCCCGCGCACAGCAGCCGGGTCGCCTCGCTGGCGTGCGGCGCGGTGGGCGGTGGTGCGGGTGGTGCGCCGGCGTGTGTCGGCTGTGGTTGCTGCGGCACGTATGCGGTGCTCACGCCACTCCCCCGATGCGTGGAAGACCCTTGTCAGTCGTGCAGTTGACAAACGGTCAGCATAGGGGGGCGGACGGGACCGGGGAAACCGGGAAATCGATCGCCGATCCATGGACACCCCGGCATTCTTTGACTAGAGTCAAAGGTTTATGGAGCCAGTGTCGACGGAACACGTGGCGGCCTTCCGCCGGTTCAACCGCGATTTCACGCGCCGGATCGGCGCCCTCGACGACCGCTACCTCGGCCAGGACCGCCCGCTGGGCGAGGCCCGCCTGCTGTTCGAGATCTTCGACAGCGCGGACGGGGTGTCGCTGCGCGCCCTGCGGAGCCGGCTGGGCCTGGACGCCGGCTATCTGAGCCGGATGACGAAGGCGCTGGAGAGCCAGGGCATGGTCCGGGTGCGCGTTCACCCGGACGACAACCGGCTGCGGGTCGTCGAGCTGACCCCGGCCGGCCGCGTCGAGGTCAGGGAACAGCACCGCAGGGCCGACGCGCTCGCCGCGGACCTCCTCGGCGGCCTGAGCCAGGGCCAGCGTGACCGGCTGACCGAGGCGCTGGCCCTCACCCGGCGGCTGCTGCGGCTGGCCGGCGTCACCGTCGAACGCGTCGACGGCGCCTCGGCGGACGCCCGGGCCTGTCTGCGCGCGTACACCGCCGACCTCGACGCCCGCTTCCCCGAGGGCTTCGACCCCGCCACCCTGGTCCGGCCGGCGGAGGTGTCGGGCGAGGCGGGGGCGTTCCTCGTCGCGTACGAGGAGGGGCGGCCGGTGGGCTGCGGGGCGCTGCGCCGCCTGGAGCCCGGGGTGGGCGAGATCCGGCACGTGTGGGTGAGCCCGGACGCGCGGCGCCTGGGACTGGCCCGGCGGCTGCTCGCCGCTCTGGAGGGCGAGGCGTCCGCGCGCGGCTGCACGGTCGTACGACTGGACACGCACGCCGCGCTCACCGAGGCACAGGCGATGTACCGGGCCTGCGGATACACCGAGATCCCGCGCTACGACGACAACGTCTACGCCGCCCACTGGTTCGAGAAGCGGCTCGACCGCCCGGCGGCCGGTGCCGTGCCCACCCCCTGACCGGAGCCGTCATCCGACGGACCGCAGCCGTCACCCGCACTGCCGGGCCGCCGGGCAGAAGGAGGCCAGCGCGGTGGTCAGGGGTTCGCGGACCAGCGTGGGGGCCGGCCGCTCGGGGCCGCTGGACCGGATCGCGTACAGGGTGCCGCCGGCCGCGCGGAAACGGTGGTCGATGACCTGGCGCGGGCCCCGGTCGGCGTCGTCGTAGCGGTAGGTGAGTTCCGACCAGGCCGCACCGGACGTGCGGTCCAGCACCCGGTAGCCGGGCTGGCGCGCGAAGCCGTAGCCGGGGTCGTTCTCGGCGAGGTCCAGCGACCGGGCCGGAGTGTCCTCCGCCAGCTGGAAGATCTGGAGCTGCCGGTCGCCGCCGGGCGCGTCGTAGACGACCACCGGGGCCAGCTGTCCCTGCTTCTGGCCGCGGGTCCAGCCCTCGGGCACGTCGAGCGTGTAGCCGACGGGGTCCTTCAGACGGCGGTAGCCGTCGACCGGGGACGGCGAAGAGGGCGCCGCGGCGGGCGGCGACGGGGAGACCGGCGTCGAGGGCGAGGAGAGGGGGGTCGGGGAGGCCGGGGCCGAGGCGGTGGTGGCCGCGACGCCGCGGGCCGGGGTGGCGGCGGCGCCCGCGCTGTTCCCGTCCCCGCCCGCGTCGCGGATGAGCAGCCAGACGCCGGTGCCCGCACCCGCGCCCAGCACGACGGCCGCGACGAACGCCACGAACACCCGGCCGGCCCGGTGAGGACGGCCCGGAGACGGGGCGTACGGCAGAGCCGCGGGAACCGGCCGCGCAGGAGGAGTGCCGGGCCGGTACGCCGGGGCTACGGCCCCCGGAGCCGGCGGTGGCGGCCGGTGTCCGTGGGCGTACGGCGGCGGCAGGGTGCCGCGGATCTCGGTCTCGGCGGACGCCCACGGCGGCACGGACGGACCCGCGGGACCGGCCTCCCCCGCTCCCCAGGCCGCCTGGCCCCGGTCCTCGCTCGGCTCGTGCGCCGCCCACGAACCGGCGCCGGAGCCGGGACCGGAACGAGGATCGGCGTTCTCCCCGTGGGCACCCTCGTCGTCATGGCCGTAAGCGCTGCCGCCGTGCCAGTCGTTCATCGCGAACCCCCCGAATCACCCCACCGGGTGTCGCTCCCGACGGTAGCGGTGGAAACGGGAACGGGCCCCGTTCCGGCCGAAACCGGAACAGGGCCCGTGCGCGCTCGTGACGAAGCCGTCGAGAAGGCTCAGATGAGGCCGAGGGAGCGGACCGCCTCGCGCTCCTCCTCCAGCTCCTTCACCGACGCGTCGATGCGGGCGCGGGAGAACTCGTTGACGTCGAGGCCCTGGACGATCTCGTACCGGCCGTCCTTGGTGGTGACCGGGAAGGAGGAGATCAGGCCCTCCGGGACGCCGTAGGAACCGTCCGAGGGGATGCCCATGGAGGTCCAGTCACCGTCCGCCGTGCCGTTGACCCACGTGTGGACGTGGTCGATGGCGGCGTTGGCGGCGGAGGCGGCCGAGGAGGCGCCACGGGCCTCGATGATGGCCGCACCGCGCTTGGCGACGGTCGGGATGAAGTCCTCGGCCAGCCACTTCTCGTCGTTGACGACCTCGGCGGCGTTCTTGCCGGCGACCGTGGCGTGGAAGATGTCCGGGTACTGGGTGGCGGAGTGGTTGCCCCAGATCGTCAGACGCCTGATGTCGGCGACCGTCGAGCCCGTCTTCTTCGCGAGCTGGGTCAGCGCGCGGTTGTGGTCGAGGCGGGTCATCGCGGTGAAGCGCTCGGCCGGTACGTCCGGGGCGGCGGCCTGCGCGATGAGCGCGTTGGTGTTGGCCGGGTTGCCGACGACGAGGACCTTGATGTCGTCCGCCGCGTTGTCGTTGATGGCCTTGCCCTGCGGCTTGAAGATGCCGCCGTTGGCGGAGAGCAGGTCGCCGCGCTCCATGCCCTTGGTGCGCGGGCGGGCGCCCACGAGGAGGGCGACGTTGGCGCCGTCGAAGGCGACGTTCGGGTCGTCCGAGATGTCGATGCCCTGGAGCAGCGGGAACGCGCAGTCGTCCAGCTCCATGGCCGTGCCCTCGGCGGCCTTCAGGGCGGGGGTGATCTCCAGCAGGCGGAGCCGGACCGGCACGTCCGCGCCGAGCAGCTGACCGGAGGCGATGCGGAAGAGCAGGGCGTAACCGATCTGGCCGGCCGCGCCGGTGACGGTGACGTTCACGGGAGTGCGGGTCATGGCGTTCTCCGTATGACAGCTGGCGGTGGGGCGTCCCTGCCCCGGGGGTACGGGATCCCCCGCCCCGGCTTGTGACCGGCGACCGCCGCGATGATCGATCACGGTGTGGATGATCGATCTCTTGGCGTCAAGAGAGATCCATCGGTCAGGCTATCGCGCCCGCGGGACCCCGGACGTCCGGGCCCGTGTGGCCCAGCCCACAGAGCCGCGCACAGGGAGCGGCCACCCGGGCCGGGGGCCCCGCACAGGAAGCGGCCGCTCGGTCCAGGAGGCCCCGCACGGGGACGGCCGCCCGGTTCGGGAGAGGAGGAACACGGACGGCCGCCGAGGGGGTGCCGATGCCGGACTCCCGTGGGGTTACCGTCCGCGTGCCCGGGTTCGCGGCGGCCATTCCCGCCGCGGGCTGATCGTTTCGCCCGGCGTGGCGCGCCGCCCCGCGAGGCACCGGGTGGCGCCTCACAGGGCGGCGGGGGGCGTCACCGCGCGGCAGCCCCGGCCGGCCGTCGCTACCGCGTGCACCCCTTCACCCCGGACGCCAGCGCGGCGCACACCGTGGCCCCGCCCGCCTTCTTCACCGCGACCATCGGTGTGTACGCGATCGTGTCGCCGGGCACCGTGATGTCCCCCTTCCGCACGGTGCGGCCGACGGTCACCCGCACCTCGTCGCCCTGAGCGGCCTGGGTGATACGGCCCCACACCGCCCCGCAGGTCGCGCTGTACCGGACCTCGACGACGCTCGGGCCCACGCGCACGGTCCTGGTGGTGGCCGCCCGGTCGCCGCTGCACCCCATGCTCTCCGCGTCCCTGCCCTCGCAGGAGGCACCGGCGCAGCCGACCTCGGCCGGCAGGTCGCGCTTCGCGCTGACGGAGGGTGCGGGCGAGGCGGCGGCACCCCGGTCGTCCCTCCCCGCCCCGCCGCCCGACAGGAAGAGCACCCCGCCGAGCACGGCGAGCGCGCCGACGGCACCGGCGACGAACGTGACCCACCGCCGCCCGCCGGCCGGCGCGGCCGACGACGGGCCGGGCGCCGGGGAAGCCCCCGGAGCCGGCGAGGGGGAGGACGGGGGCGGGGCGGACGGCGGCGAGGACGACGTGGACGCCGCCCCCGCGTGCCCGGCCGCCGCCCGCGAGCCCACCTCACCCCGCCCGCCCCCGGCGCCGCCGATACCGTTCCCGGTGGCGTCCTGGACCTCGGGTGCCGTCGGCTGCGGCGGCACCGTGGGCGACACACCCGCGGGTCCGGCGATGCCCGGCATCACGGTCATGCCGCCGCCCCCGCGGGCCGTCCTGCCGCCCCTCGCCTTCGCCGGCGGCGGCGCGGACTCGCCGAGCGCCGCCCGCGCCTGGGAGATCCGGACCGCCTCCATGGTCCGGTCGTGCCGCATCTCCGAGCGGCTCCAGGCGCGTTCGGCGAGCTCCCACATCGTGGTCAGGTGCACGGGACTGGTGCCGGTGACCTCGGCCAGGGCGACTATCGCGCCCTTGGGCGCCAGAAGCCGCCCGCTGAGATAGCGCTCCCAGGACGTCTTGCTGTAGCCGGTGCGGTCGGCCACCGCGGCGACACTGAGGCCGCCGCGGTCCACCAGCCTCCGCAGCTGGCTCGCGAACTCCTTGACCTGCGGATCGAGTTCATCCGGCAAGGCCTTCCAACGAGGCATCACTTCCCCCCTCATCCCCCGTTTCGTGCTGGCTGTCCCCCGGTCGTTCCGGGCGGCCCGGCCTCCTCCCCCACGCGGTCGTCCCCGCGTCCCCGTTCCGCCCGTTCCGGCCTACCCACAGTGATGCGCCGGGCCGGGACCACAGTTCCCCGGCCAGGGGCGCACCGGAGCGCCGGGACGCGGGCGCACGCCGTCGCACGCCCGGTATATGCGAGGGACGTCCGGTCCCGTCATGAATCGTCCCGCCACCTCGCCCCCCACACCGCCCCGCACTCGCACGGCGTCCGGCGTCCGGGTGAACTCGGCTCAGGGGCAACGGGGTTGGCGCGCGTGTCCGTCCGGCCGGTCACCCACCGGCCGACTCAGCCGCGTGGGCCGGCTCAGCCGCTTGGGCCGGCTCACCCGCGTGGGTCGGCTCACCCGCGTGGGTCGGCTCACCCGCCCCGCGGGGTCCACTCACGGACGGGGTCCACTCACGGGCGGTGGCCCGCTCACCCGCCTGGCCCGCTCGCGGGCGAGGCCCGCTCACCCGAGGGCGACGGCGCCGACCACGCCGGTCACGAGCAGGACGAGGAGCAGCAGGACGGCGTACAGCAGCACCCGTCCGCCCGGCGCGCGGTTCCCGTCCGGTTCGGGGGGTGTGTCCCACCAGGGCAGGGTGGGGTCGTCCTCGTACTCCGGTACGGTGGCCGGCCGGCCGGGTACCGTCGCCGGTCGCGGCCAGGCCTGGACCGCCAACTCCCAGCGCACGCCGTGCCGTTCCGGGTTCTCGCCGGCGACCCGGCACAGGGCGACGACCGCCTGCCGGGGCGGGGGCTGGGTGGCGTTGAGATAGCGGTGCCAGGAGGACTTGCTGTAGGCGGTGCGCGCGCCGAGCGCGACCAGACTCAGTCCGGTGCGGTCCTTGAGGAGCCGCAGCTGCTCCACGAAGTGCCGCACCTCCGGCGGCAGGTCGTCCGGCAGCGGCTGCCAGGCGCTCATCGCACTCCTCCACGGCGTTCCTCGCGTTGCCCGGTCCGAGCGGATGGACGACTCCGAGGGGGTGCCCGGTTCCCGCGGGGGGTGCCGCCGGGAGCGCGCCGCCGTGGCGGAGCGCGGACAACATGGCGGAACGGTCACACCCGTGCCACAGCGGGAGGACAGCGGTTGAACAGGGCGTTCGCCGTACTGGAAGGTGGGTCCCGGCGGCGGTCCGTCCTCGCTCGGGGGAGAGGACGGGCCGCCGTCCGGGTGCGCCCAAGGCCGGTCGTGGCCGGCGCGGTCAGCTGGTGCTGACGGTGAAGTGCAGGGTGTCCTTCAGGAACGGGATCTGCAGCAACGGGTTCGGCTGCGCCATCAGCGCCAGCAGGACGATCGCGGTGCCCAGCACCCCGTAGGTGACGATGTCGGTGAAGCGGGAGCGTACGGCGAGCATGCCGACGTCCGGCACGATCCAGCGCAGGACACCGCCGGCCAGCAGCGCGACGCCGATCAGCAGGGTCCCGTAGCGGAAGACGTCCAGCGCGGTCAGCAGCAGGCCCAGGCCGACCATGGCCAGCACGGCCAGGATCGGCCACTGCCGGGCGGGCGCCGGGGCGTCTCGGGGCGCGGCCCTTCCGCCGCCCTCCGGGCGCGCGGTGTCCCGGGTGAACAGCGGGAAGCGGCGCGTCGTACGACGGGGACGGCCCTGCGCGTCGGGCGCGCTGACCGGGTCGCGTACCTCGAACTCCTCGGCCTCGCCGGGGGTGTCCTCAGCCGGCACTGCGCTCCGCCGCCTCGACCACGTTGACGAGCAGCTGGGCGCGGGTCATCGGGCCGACGCCCCCCGGGTTCGGGGAGATGAAGCCGGCGACCTCGGCGACGCCCGGGTGGACGTCCCCCACGATCTTGCCCTCGGCGCTGCGCGAGACACCGACGTCCAGGACGGCGGCGCCCGGCTTCACGTCCTCGGGCCGGATCAGGTGGGCCGAACCGGCGGCCGCCACGATGATGTCCGCGCGCCGCAGGTGGGCCGCCAGGTCACGGGTGCCGGTGTGGCACTGGGTCACCGTGGCGTTCTCGCTGCGGCGGGTCAGCAGCAGCGGCATCGGGCGGCCGATGGTGACACCTCGGCCGACGACCACCACCTCGGCGCCCTTGATCTCCACGCCGTAGCGGCGCAGGAGGGTGAGGACACCGTTGGGGGTGCAGGGCAGCGGGGCGGGCTCGTTGAGGACCAGGCGACCGAGGTTCATCGGGTGCAGGCCGTCGGCGTCCTTGTCCGGATCCATCAGTTCGAGGATGCGGTTCTCGTCGATGCCCCTGGGCAGGGGCAGCTGCACGATGTACCCGGTGCAGGCCGGGTCCTCGTTCAGTTCGCGTACGACTGCCTCGATCTCGTCCTGCGTCGCCGTGGCCGGCAGAGTGCGCTGGATGGAGGCGATGCCCACCTCGGCGCAGTCGCGGTGCTTGCCGGCGACGTACTTCTGACTGCCGGGGTCGTCCCCGACGAGGATCGTGCCGAGGCCGGGCGTGACCCCCTTCTCCTTCAGCGCCGCCACGCGGGCGGTCAGATCGGACTTGATCGCGGCTGCGGTGGCCTTGCCATCGAGAATCTGGGCGGTCATGACCCCATCCTCGCGGATGACGGGGCCCCGGTTCCAATCCGGGGTCCCGCGGCGGTGCGGCATCCGTCCCCAGGTGTCCCGTCGTGATCACCGATGTTGCGCTTGGACAACACATGCGCATTGCGGCTGGACAAGTAACGGCAGGCTAAAGAACGATGATCTGAACAGTGCCGCGGGCAGCTCATCGGGGGGATGAACCGCATCCGTAGAACCTTCCTCCGCACGGTGCCGCGCGTCGTCCCCGCACCTGGACAACGGAGGAAACACCGCGATGAGTTTCGGCGACCCGAACAACCCCTACGGCCCGCCTCAGGGCCAGCAGCAGGGTTACGGCTACCCGCAGCAGCCGCAGGCACCCGGGTACGGCTACCCGCAGGCTCCTCCGGCGCACTACGGCATGCCCTCCGGCCCGACCACGATGCCCGGCACGGTGAGCGCGGCCCGCGTGATGATGTGGGTCATCGTCGGTCTGCAGATCCTGGGCGTCGCCCTGTTCGCCTTCACCGCGGCGAGCGTCACCGCCGCGAAGAACGACGACCAGCTGCGGGACAACTCCTCCTTCCAGCAGCTCGCCGACTACTCCTCCGGCGTGATCTGGGCGCTCGCCGTGTTCGCCCTCGCCTGGGCGGTGTTCGCGATCGTGCTGGCGGTGAAGTTCAACTCCGGCGGCAACGGCGTCCGTATCACCACCCTGATCTTCGGCATCGTCACCGCGATCCTCGGCCTCTACCCGTTCATCGTCGTGGGCCTGATCCACACGGTGCTCGGCATCCTGATCGCCGTGTTCGTCGGCAACTCCAACGGCGCCGCCTGGTTCAACCGCCCGCGGTACTGACCCGAGGGACTGAACGCGCCGCACGCCGACGCACCCGCGACCGGACCGGTCGCACCGCCGCTCACGACCAAGGGCCGTGTCCACCCGTACGAGGGGGACACGGCCCTGGTGCGTCACCCCGCTCCGGCCCGCCTACGGGCGGACGGGCGACGGCAGTTGACGGCTGCGGCTGCGACGGCAGTTGATGGCTGCGGCTGCGGCTGCAGTTGACGGCTGCAGTTGACGGCTGCGGCTAGTGGAAGAAGTGGCGGGTGCCGGTGAAGTACATCGTCACGCCCGCCTTCCTGGCGGCTTCCACGACCAGTTCGTCACGGACCGAACCGCCGGGCTGGACCACGGCCCTGACACCGGCCGCGACGAGGATCTCCAGCCCGTCCGGGAACGGGAAGAACGCGTCGGACGCGGCGAACGAGCCCTGGGCCCGCTCGGCACCGGCCCGCTCGACGGCCAGCTTCGCCGAGTCCACCCGGTTGACCTGGCCCATGCCGACGCCGACCGAGGCACCACCCTTGGCGAGCAGGATGGCGTTGGACTTGACGGCCCGGCAGGCCCGCCAGGCGAAGGCGAGGTCGGCCAGCTCGTCGGCGGACAGCGCCTCACCCGTCGCCAGGGTCCAGTTCCCCGGGTCGTCGCCCTCGGCCTGGAGCCGGTCGGTCACCTGGAGCAGCGCGCCGCCGTCGATCGGCTTGACCTCGACCGGGCTGGACGGGCCGTCCGGAGCCTTCAGCACCCGGATGTTCTTCTTCCTGGCCAGCGCCTCCAGCGCGCCCTCCTCGTAGTCGGGCGCGACGATGACCTCCGTGAAGATCTCCGCGACCTGCTCCGCCATCTCCCTGGACACCGGGCGGTTGACCGCGATCACCCCGCCGAACGCCGACAGGGGGTCGCAGGCGTGCGCCTTGCGGTGCGCCTCGGCGACGTCCGCGCCGACCGCGATGCCGCACGGGTTGGCGTGCTTGATGATCGCGACGCAGGGCTCGGCGTGGTCGTACGCGGCACGGCGGGCGGCGTCCGTGTCCGTGTAGTTGTTGTACGACATCTCCTTGCCGTGCAGCTGCTCGGCCTCGGCGAGACCGCCGCCGTTGCCGTCCAGGTACAGGGCGGCCGGCTGGTGCGGGTTCTCGCCGTAGCGCAGGGTGCTGCCGCGCTCCCAGGTGGCGCCGAGGAAGTCGGGGAAGCGCGACTCGTCGACGGGCGCGTAGGAACTGGCGAACCAGCTCGCGACCGCGACGTCGTAGGCGGCCGTGTGCTGGAACGCCTCGGCGGCCAGCCGCTTGCGGGTGCCGAGGTCGAAGCCGCCGTTCCGCACCGCGGCGAGGACGTCGGCGTACCGCTCGGGGCTGGTCACGACGGCGACCGACGGATGGTTCTTGGCGGCGGCGCGCACCATCGACGGACCGCCGATGTCGATCTGCTCCACGCACTCGTCGGGCGTGGCACCCGAGGCGACGGTCTCGCGGAACGGGTAGAGGTTCACGACGACGAGGTCGAACGGCTCCACGCCCAGCTCGGCGAGCTGCTCACGGTGGCTGTCGAGGCGCAGGTCGGCGAGGATGCCCGCGTGGACCCTAGGGTGCAGGGTCTTGACCCGGCCGTCCAGGCACTCGGGGAAGCCGGTGAGCTCCTCCACCCTGGTCACCGGGACGCCGGCGCCGGCGATACGCCCGGCGGTGGAGCCGGTGGAGACGAGTTCCACGCCCGCCTCGTGGAGCCCGCGGGCGAGCTCCTCGAGCCCGGTCTTGTCGTAGACGCTGACGAGCGCCCGGCGAAGGGGCCGCTTGTTGCTCTCGGCGGTCACTGGATAACTACCTTTCGTCCCTCAATGCGATAGCCGTTGCGGGCGAGCCGGCCCACGACGTCGACGAGCAGCCTTCGCTCGACTTCCTTGATGCGCTCGTGCAGAGCGCTCTCGTCGTCCTCGTCACGGATCTCCACCACGCCCTGGGCGATGATCGGTCCGGTGTCGACGCCGTCGTCGACGAAGTGGACGGTGCAGCCGGTGACCCTGGCGCCGTACGCGAGCGCGTCCCGCACACCGTGGGCTCCGGGAAAACTGGGCAGCAGGGCCGGGTGCGTGTTCACGAACCGGCCGCCGAAACGGGCCAGGAACTCCTTGCCGACGATCTTCATGAACCCGGCGGACACCACGAGGTCGGGCTCGTGGGCGGCGGTCGCCCCGGCCAGCGCCGCGTCCCACTCCTCGCGGCTCGCGTGGTCCTTGACCCGGCAGACGAAGGTGGGGATCCCGGCGCGCTCGGCACGCGCCAGCCCCTCGATGCCCGCGCGGTCGGCCCCGACGGCCACGATCCGCGCTCCGTACGCCTCGCTGCCGGCGCTCTCGATGGCGTCCAGGAGTGCCTGGAGGTTCGTACCGGAACCGGAGACCAGCACGACGAGGCGTTTGGCCACGGGCTTGGCGGCCACGATGGGGCCCTTTCTCGGGGGAGCGTTTGTACGGTCGTACGAATGCTTCGCGTCCCGGGATACGGGGAAGTCTACGAAGCGGACGACCGTCAGCAACGATACCGGCACTCCTGGCGGCCCCCGTGGGACGGGGGCGTGGCCGGAAGGTAGCGTCTGGAACGAGTGGGCTCGGGAACGCGGTCAGTGTGCGGTGCGTTCACGAAGTGACAGCTCACGCCAGTTCAGGTACTCACCAAGGGGAAGACGCTCACTTGATGCCGGACCGCAGCCTGCGACTCCTCACGCTCCCCCAGCAGTCGGTGCAGGGAGGGGAGCGCGGCATGCTCCTGCGTGAGCGCCCCACCTCACCGCCCGACGCCCCCTCGGGCCGCGGCGACGGCGACAAGCACGACGGTCCGGCCGCGGACGACAACCCCTTCGCACCGCCGCCCGAGGGCACGCCCGACCGCCCCTGGCAGCCGCGCCGGCCCACCGGCGGCGAGGGGTCCGACGACCCGCGGGACGGCTCCCCGAAACCCCCGCAGCCCCAGGACGGGAGCTCGCCGTGGGGCAGCCAGTGGAGCGACCAGCAGCCGGGCCGCTCCCCCGGCGGCTTCGGCCAGCGCCCGGGCGGCCCGGGCAACAACCAGCAGGGCCCCGGTGGCGGCCCCGGCTCCGGCCCCCGCTGGGACGCCACCGACCCCTCACAGCGCCGCGCCCGCTACTCCCTCCTCAGCGGCATGTGGGCCTTCTTCTTCGCCCTCTTCAGCTGGCCGTACGTGGCCCTGCTGCTCGGCGCGCTGTCCCTGTACTGGGGCATCAGCGCGCTGCGCGCCAAGCCCCGCACCCCCGACCCGAACTCCCCCGCGCCCGACCCGAACGCCCGCCCGCAGACCTCCGCCGCGGTCAGCGGCCTGGTCGCCGCGTCCCTGGCGCTCGCCCTGGTCGCCGCCGGCTTCACCGCGCAACTGGTCTACAGCGACTACTACACCTGCACGAACGACGCCCTCACCAACGAGGCGAAGCAGTCCTGCAACGACCTTCTGCCGAAGGAGCTGCGCACCCTGCTGGGCGTGAGCGGCTGACTGCCGCCGGGTGGTGAAGCTGCCGGTTCACGGGGCGTCCGGGGGTGGCGGCTTCGCCGCGTCCGGTGTCCGGGGTGCGCTCGGCGGGGTGGTCCAGGGGGCGGGCTCGTCGTACCAGGGCCCGGGTGTCGTCGCCCGGAAGGCCGGAGGCACGGGTGACGCCGGCGGGGTGCGCGGCGCCCGGAGCTCGATGGGCAGGAAGTCGTACGTCTCGTCGTAGGTGAGCTGCTGGTCCCGCAGCCCGGCCATGACGTCCTGATCGCTCAGCGCGGCGAGCGCGGACAGCGCCGACATGTCGTCCTGGCCGTGGGGCGTGCCGCGTCCCGCCGCCGGGCCCGTCGTCGCGGACACCTCGGAGCCGGAGCCCTTCCGCCGCGCCAACCAGCCGCCGGTTGACCGCAGCGACAGCCGGAACCGGCGTCGGCCGGAGAAGAGGGTCGGCGGCGGCGAGGCCGGCGACTTCGACGGGGTGGGCGGTGGGGGTACGGGTGACTGCTGGGGTGACTTCGGCGGGGTCGGCGGCTCCGACGGGTTCGGCGGGTGCGGCCGGTTCAGTGGATTCGATGCCGATGACGGCTCGGGTGACTTCGGCAGGAACGGCCGCTCGGGAGGGGCCGACGGCTCCGGGTGCGGCCGGTGCAGCGGCTCCGACGGGTGCGGCGGGTTCAGCGAGTTGGACGCGGGGGACGGCTCGGGTGACTTCGGCGGGACCGGCCGCTCAGACGGGGTCGGCGGTTCCGATGGGTGCGGCCGGTGGTTCGACGGGTTAAGTGACTTCGATGCGGGTGACTGCTCGGGTGACTTCGGCGGGGTCAGTGGCTCCCATGGGGTGGAGGGCTCGGCGGACTCTGGGGACTTCGGCGACTTGGGCTGCTTCCGCGGCTCGGACAGCTGAGAGGAGCCAGGGGACTCCGGCAGCGCGGACGTTTCGGGCGAGTCCGCCGACTTCCCTGACATCGCTGACTCAGGCAGCTCAGGTGGCTTCGGAGACTTGGACGACTTGGACAGCTTCGAAGGCTCGGGCAGCTTCGAGGGCTCGGACAGGTTCGGCAGCTTCGACGACTCCGGCGACTTCGGCGACTTCGCCGGCTTCGGCGGCTTCGGCGGCTTCGGCGACTTCGCCGGCTTCGGCGGCTTCGGCGACTTCGCCGGCTTCGGCGGCTTCGGCGGCTCGGGTGCGGGCGCTTGCCGGGTGGGCGGATTCTGGGCCGGTGTGTTCTGGCCGGGCTTCCTGGGAACGGCGACCTGCCGGTCCTGCGGTTCCACCCGTGGCCTGCCGATGGTCGCCGTCCGCTCACCGGCCGCCGTACCGGACCGTTCACGGCGCGGCCGGCAGCGCCGGAACCGCACGCCCAGCGCGGCGGGAACGCCGACCGCCGCGAGCCACAGCAGTGCCGCACCGCCGGTCTGCCACCACACGGGCCCGAAGCTCACGAAGGCGAGGACGCCCAGTGGGCCGCCCGCGGGTCCGGTGAGGCCGGCGACACCCACCGCGCCCAGCGCGCAGGCGAGCCCGGTGACCGCGGCGGTCCGGCCGGGCGACCAGGCGGCCACCTGACCGTCCCGGCCGCTGCTGCCGCCCTCCCGGCTCTCACGGTTCGCCACGCCTCCCCGGCCCTCCCGGCTCCTCTGCTTCTCCCGGCCTCCCCGGCTCGCCAGGCTCTTCTGACCCTCCCGGTCTCCCGGGTGCTCCCGGTCTCCCGGGTCCTCCCGGTTCTCCCGGCCACCAACCGCCGCGGCCGTGCCGGTGAACCAGCCCAGGGTCACTCCGGCCATCACCGGCACCGCCGCCGCCAGCCAGTTCAGCGGCGTCCCGGCGCCCGCGTCCGGGACGGCGGCCAGCAGCGGAAACGGCGGCAGCTGGGGCGGCGGCGCCGAGGACAGCGGTCCCACGACGTGGCCGACGCCGAGCGTGAAGCCGGGTCCGAGGGCGTAGGCCGCCGCCCACACCGCCGCGTTCGGCACCAGCGCCAGACACAGCAGCAGGACGGCGAACCGGCCCGCCCACCCCTCCGTGAGCTGGAGGAACGACCCCCGCACCGCCCCGCCGTGCCACACGAGTGACGCGGCCACCAGGAGGGCCCCGCCACCGGCGAGCACCGCCACCCCGGCGGCCGCGGCCCGCGCGCAGACGCCGAGGCGGGCCCGGGCGTCCGGCCCGACGAGAAGACGCCGTACGTCCTTCGGCAGGGCGACAAAAGCCCGGTCCAGCACCGCGCCGGGACAGCCGTGCGCCGTCCACACGCCCGATCCGGCGGCCGCCGCGGCGAGCAGTGGCAGGCACAGCGCCGTCCAGTTCCACGCGGGCGGCAGCGGGCCGCCGGAGGCGTAGAGGGCTACGGCCGTGCCGATGGTGAGGTAGCCGACGACGACGCCCGTCCAGGCGGTGCGGGCGGGGACCGGTGGCGGCGCGTCACCCCGGGTGGCCTCCCCGCCGGCGTCGGCGGCGTCGGCGGCGTCGGTCGCGTCGCGGGCCGCCCGGTGCAGCAGCCAGACGGGCAGTGCGAGCAGCAGCAGCGGAGTGACGCCCACGGGCGCGGGAACGCCGGACAGCGTCTCGGTGCGCATCAGCTCGGTGCCGTGCGCGAGCAGCCACAGGGCGGCGGCGACGTGCAGCGCCCCGCTCGGCCCGCTGTCGGGATACGGCGAGCTGATCCACAGCACCATGACGAGGACGGCGAACAGTCCGAGCCCGAGCCCCGCCGCGACGGCGCCGCCCAGCAGGCCGGCGCCCAGGCCGGGCGATCGATCGCGCATCCGGGTGAGCAGGGACGACAACAGCGGTCGGCGAACGGTCATCTGGATCACGCCGTCATGCTCCCAACGACACGCGCTTTTCCGTCGTAACAGGCGAACCTCCGATGTGTCGCTCAATATACGTTTATGTACTTTTTCGCACGAAGGGGCTTCCTGTGACGCAGAGCCCCGCGCCCCCGCTCCCCCCGCCCAGGGAACGCCGACGCCTGCGTGAGGCCGCGTCGTTGACACAGGCTCAGGTCGCGGCGCGACTCGGCGTCACCCGTGCGACCGTCCGCGGCTGGGAGGCCGGCCGGACGACTCCGCGCGGCCGGAAGGGAGAGGCGTACGCGAGACTGCTGACCGCGCCGACGGGCCCGGAGGACCTCAAGTCCCGTGACTCCGGGCCGGATTCGACACCCGAGCCGATGCGGGTACAGGTGCGGACGCAGGCGCCGGAACGCGCTGCGGAACCGGTGTCCGTGGGGGCGCCGGGCGTGACGGAACATCAGCAGAACCGGACGGCATCCCAGGAGGAGCCCATGGCCGTCGTCCAGGAGCCGGCGCTCCGACCGGAACCCGTACCCCCGCCCGATCCCGCGGCCCTCCCGGAACCGGCACCTTCCCCCGAACCGGTGACCGGGTCGGCCGAACTGACGCCCGCTCAGGCGTTCGACGCGCTCTACGCCTTCTGCGCCCCCGCCCTCGTGCGGCAGACCTATCTGCTCACCGGGCGCCGCGAACTGGCGCGGGAGTCGGTCGAACGGTCCTTCCAACTCGCCTGGCAGCGCTGGCCCGAGGTGGCCGCCGACCGCGACCCGGCGAGCTGGGTGCGGGCGGCGGCGTACGAGTACGCGCTCTCCCCCTGGCACCGGTTCCGTCCGAGTCACCGCCACCCCGAACCGCCGCCCGTCGACGCCCGCGACCGCGCCCTGCTCGACGCCCTCCTGCACCTCCCGCCGCCGTACCGCCGCACCCTGCTGCTCTACGACGGTGTCGGCCTCGGCCTGCCGGAGACCGCCGCGGAGACGGAGGCGAGCACCCCGGCGACGGCGAACCGGCTGCTGCACGCGCGCGCGGCGGTCGCCACCCGTCTGCCCGAGCTGACGGACCCCGCCGTCCTCCACGAGCGGCTGGTCGCACTGGCCTCCACAGGACGGCTGCGGGCCGGCAGGCCGCCGGTCGTGCGGATCGGCGGTGAACGCCGGGCACGGTTCTGGACGCGGGCCGCCATCGCCTTCACGGTCGCCCTGATCGGGGCCACGGCGCTCACCGTGGAGACCGCGCCGACGCACTACGAGCCGCCGGTCCCGCCGGGCGCGGAGGTGCACGGGGTGCCGCCGCGGGTCGCGCCGGGCCCGCTGTCGGAGGCGGAGCTGGAACTGCGGGCCAAACTGCGGAAGGAGACCGTCAGCGGTCCGCCGAGACTCGTGCCGCAGCCGGACTGAGCGCGGGTGAGTGAGCGCGGGACGCCGATGGGCCCGCCCCCTGTTCCGGGGCGGGCCCATCGGCGCACGGCTGAGAGGTCAGCCGGCCAGGATCTCGCGGGCGAGCTTCGCCGTCTCGGTCGGCGTCTTGCCGACCTTGACGCCGGCGGCCTCGAGGGCCTCCTTCTTCGCGGCGGCCGTACCGGAGGAGCCGGAGACGATGGCGCCGGCGTGGCCCATGGTCTTGCCCTCGGGCGCGGTGAAGCCCGCGACGTAGCCGACGACCGGCTTCGTCACGTTCTTCGCGATGAAGTCCGCCGCGCGCTCCTCGGCGTCGCCGCCGATCTCACCGATCATGACGATCAGGTCGGTGTCGGGGTCGGCCTCGAACGCGGCGAGCGCGTCGATGTGCGTCGTACCGATGATCGGGTCGCCACCGATGCCGACGGCGGAGGAGAAACCGATGTCCCGCAGCTCGTACATCATCTGGTACGTCAGCGTGCCGGACTTCGAGACCAGGCCGATGCGGCCCGGCTTGGTGATGTCGCCCGGGATGATGCCGGCGTTCGACTGACCCGGGGTGATGAGACCGGGGCAGTTCGGGCCGATGATCCGGGTCTTGTTGCCCTTGGAACCGGCGTACGCGTAGAACGCGGCCGAGTCGTGGACCGCGATGCCCTCGGTGATGACGACCGCGAGAGGGATCTCCGCGTCGATCGCCTCGACGACGGCGGCCTTGGCGAAGGCCGGCGGCACGAAGAGGACGGACACGTTGGCGCCCGTCTTCTCGATCGCCTCGGCGACGGTGCCGAAGACCGGGATCTCCGTACCGTCGAAGTCGACGGACGTGCCCGCCTTGCGCGGGTTCACGCCACCGACGATGTTCGTGCCGTCGGCCAGCATGAGCTTGGTGTGCTTCATGCCCGTGGCACCGGTCATGCCCTGGACGATGACCTTGCTGTCCTTGTTGAGGAAGATAGCCATGGTGGTCTGAGTCCCTCTATCCCTTACTTCGCGGCCGCGAGCTCGGCGGCCTTGTCGGCCGCGCCGTCCATGGTGTCCACACGCTGGACCAGCGGGTGGTTGGCGTCCGACAGGATCTTGCGACCCAGCTCCGCGTTGTTGCCGTCGAGGCGCACGACCAGCGGCTTGGTGACTTCCTCACCCTTGTCCGCGAGCAGCTGCAGCGCCTGGACGATGCCGTTGGCGACCTCGTCGCAGGCGGTGATGCCACCGAAGACGTTGACGAACACGGACTTGACGTCCGGGTCGCCGAGGATGATCTCCAGGCCGTTCGCCATGACCGCGGCGGAGGCGCCGCCGCCGATGTCGAGGAAGTTGGCCGGCTTCACGCCACCGTGCTTCTCACCGGCGTACGCGACCACGTCGAGGGTGCTCATGACGAGACCCGCGCCGTTGCCGATGATGCCGACCTCACCGTCGAGCTTGACGTAGTTGAGGTTCTTCTCCTTGGCGGCGGCCTCGAGCGGGTTGGCCGCCGCGTGGTCGACGAGCTCCGCGTGGTCGGGGTGGCGGAAGTCCGCGTTCTCGTCCAGGGAGACCTTGCCGTCGAGGGCGATGACGTCGCCGGAGGCGACCTTCGCCAGCGGGTTGACCTCGACGAGAAGGGCGTCCTCCTCGATGAAGGTCTTCCACAGCGTGACCAGCACGTTGACGACCTTGTCGGCCACCTCGGCCGGGAACTTCGCGGCCTCGACGATCTCGCGGGCCTTCTCGGGGGTCACACCCTCGTTGGCGTCGATCGGCGTCTTGGCGACGGCCTCCGGACGGCTGGCCGCCACCTCCTCGATCTCCACCCCGCCCTCGACGGAGGCGATGGAGAGGAAGGTGCGGTTGGTGCGGTCCAGGAGGAAGGAGACGTAGTACTCCTCCACGATCTCCGGGGCCGTCTCGGCGATCATCACCTTGTGGACCGTGTGGCCCTTGATGTCCATGCCGAGGATGTCCGTCGCACGGGCGACGGCCTCGTCCGGGGTGGCGGCGAGCTTCACGCCACCGGCCTTGCCACGGCCGCCGACCTTCACCTGGGCCTTGACGACGGACTTGCCACCGAGACGCTCAGTGGCTGCGCGGGCCGCCTCAGGCGTGTCGATGACTTCACCGGCCAGCACCGGTACATCGTGCTTGGCGAAGAGGTCCCTCGCCTGGTACTCGAACAGGTCCACGCGCTTCCGTCCCTATCAGTGATCTCGCGGTTCGTTGTCTGCGTGGGCGTGCCGCGAGGGCAACGTGACGTCCGCCGTCTGTCAGTCACAAGGGAGGCGCACACGGTGTCCGAGCGCGCGGCATGTCCGTCTCGCAGGCTATCGCCGCTTGCCGTGGGTCTCTAAATCGCAGGTCACACCTGAGCGGTGATACCTGTCACATGATGCCGAAAACGCTGGCACAGAGTGCCGGAGGCAGGGGAACAGGCGGTCGAACGGGGCGAGCCCCGCCAGGCTGGGGTCGGCCCGGCGGGGCCCTTGAACAGCCCCTCGGGGCGGAGGGCGGGTGAATCCCTCCCCTGGGATCCATCCGGCCCATCCGTGAGATGTCGCACTACCCGAACATACCGATGGTTTTCGGCCATTCGGGTCTCTTGTCTCACGGAGTCGGGGCGAGCGGGCGGAGCGGTACTCGCTCTCGACGCTCGGTACTCGGCGGCCCGCCCGGCCTCCCACGCGTTCCGCGCGGGCTCCTGGGCGCAAGGCTCCGGGCTCCGGGCTCCGGGCTCCGGGCTCCGGGCTCCGGGCTCCGGGCTCCGGGCTCCGGGCTCCGGGCTCCGGGGAGCGTGGGCGGGCGGGGGTGCCTGTCCGCCCTTCCTGGGAGCGGGGAGGCCGGTGCGAGGAAGGTGGGCCTAGGCCGGGGAGACGGGGACGTCCACGTGCCGGTCCCGCAGCGGAGCCGCGGCCCCGCCCATGGCGGCACCGGGGACGAGCCGGAGCGGCGCCCGGTGTCCGGGGGTCACCGCATGGGCGTCGCCGTGCCGTGACGTACCGCCGTCCACCCCGGACTTTCCGCCCAGCGCACCACCCGGCTCACCGGCGGGCGCCGGATGCGCGGGCACCTGGACGCTGGACGCGGTCCGGTGCCGGCGGAAACGGTTCCGGTCGACGTGTTCCCAGGCGTGGGTCGCGGTGCCGGCGGGGACGCGGGGGCCGGCGATACGGAGACCGACGGTGGGACCCTGCTCCGCCACGGCGGCCTCGGTCGCCCGTGCGCCCGCCGACTTGGCCACCGGGGCCACCGGGGCCACAGACGACGGCTGCGACGCGGTGACCGGCGGATGCGGCGTGGGCGCGGTGGGAGACGCGGGGGCGGTGGGGATGGGAGTGGTGGGGACGGGAGTGGTGGGGATGGGGGTCGTCGGCAGGTCGGGGACACCCGGAAGGTCCGGAAGGGACGGCAGGGACGGAAGGTCCGGCAGGGTGGGCGGTGCGGGGAGAGAGGGGGGCGTCGGGAGTGGGGGCAGCTTGGCCGGTGCCTCGGCCAGGTCTCTGGTCACCGATGTGACCAGGTCTCCGACCGGTCGTACGACGCCGTCCTCCAGCACCTGACGCACGGTGTGCTCGGGAGCGTGGCCGGGGAGGTCGACCGCAGGCACGGACGTCGAGGAAGTCACGGAGGGCACGGAGGGCACCGACCGGATGCCGTCCGCCGCGTGGGCCCGCTCCCCGCAGAGCACGCCGAGGACGAACAACCCACCCACCAGCAGCGCCACTTGCAGCGCGCGTCGCCCGGCGGCCGCGCGCGTCTGGCGCGGGGCGGCATCGGGCGGGGCTGCCGGGAGAGCGGTCTGCCAGGCCAAGAGGGGGCGGTTCCTCCCGTGCGGCGGTACGGAGAGTGCGGGGCCGGCGGAGCGCAGGCGCGCCGCCGATCCTCGCACGAGACTCCCGAGGCCGCGCAAGCCCCCCGTCACCGATGGGTGGTCATGTCCGTTTCGGGCCTCAGGCCGTGTCCGGTACCGGAAGCGGGCGCTTCTCGATCGCCGCCGCCATCACCTCCGGGAACAGGTCCGGTGTACAGGCGAAGGCCGGCGCGCCCAGGGCGGCGAGCGCCGCGGCGTGCTCCCGGTCGTAGGCGGGCGCCCCCTCGTCGGACAGCGCGAGCAGCGCCACGAACTGCACCCCCGACGCCTTCATCGCCGCGACCCGCTTCAGCATCTCGTCCCGTATGCCTCCTTCGTAGAGGTCGCTGATCAACACGACCACCGTCTCCGCGGGGCGGGTGATCTGCGACTGGCAGTACGCGAGGGCCCGGTTGATGTCCGTACCGCCGCCCAGCTGCGTGCCGAAGAGGACGTCGACCGGGTCGTCGAGCTGGTCGGTGAGGTCGACCACCGCCGTGTCGAAGACGACGAGCCGTGTGTCGATCGACCGCATGGAGGCCAGCACCGCCCCGAACACGGACGCGTAGACGACGGACGCCGCCATCGACCCCGACTGGTCGATGCACAGCACGACCTCCTTCTTCACCGACCGGGAGGCCCGCCCGTAGCCGATGAGCCGCTCCGGGACGATCGTCCGGTACTCGGGCAGGTAGTGCTTGAGGTTGGCTCCGATCGTGCGGTTCCAGTCGATGTCGTGGTGGCGCGGCCGGTTGATCCGGGCGCTGCGGTCCAGGGCGCCGGTGAGGGTGGCCCGGGTGCGGGTGGCGAGCCGCTTCTCCAGGTCCTCGACGACCCTGCGGACCACGGTCCGTGCCGTCTCCTTAGTCGTCTCGGGCATCGCCTTGTTGAGGGAGAGAAGCGTGCCGACGAGGTGCACGTCGGCCTCCACCGCCTCCAGCATCTCCGGTTCCAGGAGCAGTGTGGACAGCCCGAGGCGGTCGATGGCGTCCCGTTGCATGACCTGGACGACGGAGGAGGGGAAGTAGGTGCGGATGTCCCCGAGCCAGCGCGCCACGGACGGCGCCGAGGCCCCGAGCCCCGCCGAACGGTCCCGTCCCTTCCGCGGTCCGTCCCCTTTCCCGTAGAGGGCGGCGAGCGCCCCGTCCATCGCGGCGTCCCGTCCGGACAGCGCGCATCCGGTGCCGTCTGCCGCGTCGCCCCCGAGGACCAGCCGCCAGCGGCGCAGTCGCTCCCGCGCCGGGTCCGTCGGCTCGCTCGTCGTCATCCGTCCACTCCCACGAGGTTGTCGTCGTCCAGGCCCAGCAGCAGGCGCACCACCGGCAGCACCGCGTCCGCGCGCCCGGGGTCGAGGTCGGCCGCGAAGCCTGGTGTGCCGAAGCGCCCGCTCGTCGCGCCGCCGCCCCGCTCCCCCGGTGCCCGGCGGACGAGTTCTCCCAGAGTCCGGCGCACTCCGGGTTCGTACGCGGAGAAGGTGCGCCGCAGCAGGGGCAGTACGTCGGTGAACGCCTCGGCCGGGACGCCGGTGAGCCAGTCGTCGACCAGCGCCAGCAACCGCTCGTCGTGGACGAGCAGCATTCCGCCGCCGGAGCCGCCGCCGACGAAGCCCTCGATCCACGCGGCCGCGTCCTGCGGCGGGGTCCCCGGCGACAGCACGAGCCCCATCAGCCGTGCCGCGTCGTCCTGCGCCAACTCCCCGTCGTCGAGCAGGAGTCGTACGGCGCGTCCCCGGACGACCCCGGGCACGGTGTCCCGTCGGGTCAGGACCCGCAGCACCGCGTGCCAGCGTCCGCGCAGGTCACGCCGGCCGCCGGACGCGGTGTCGCCGCGCTGTGGGCCCGCGGGCCACTGCCCGGGGGCGTCCGCCAGCAGCCCCACCGCTCCGTGCACCGAGTCCACGTGGCGTCGCATCTCCTCGGCCGCGTCGGCGTCGAGGGCGGCGCAGGCCGGGGGCAGGCCCACGAAGACCCGCTCGGCGAGGCCGGCGGCGACCTCCGCGAGCGCCCGGGTGTCCGTGCCGCGCACGTCGCCGTAGCGCAGCGAGCGGACCAGCGCGGGCAGGGCCTGGGCGAGGTGGCCGACGTCCGTGTCGAGTGCCGCCCGGTCGGCGAGGACCCGCATCACCACCGGGAGCGCGTCCGGCAGTTCGGCCAGCAGACAGCGCTCGGCGAGCGCGGTGACGTCGGCGAGGCCCCGCGCGCTCACGGCGTCGGCCTCCGCCTTGGCGGTCGCGGCCGTGAGGACGGTCGTCCCCCATATGCCGGCCTCGGCGACCCGCACCGCCAGCTCGGGTTCCCAGCGCAGCCGCCACGACTCGCGGAAGGTGCCCGTGCTGCCCCGCGAGGCGACCGGTTCGCCCCAGGCGACGCCCAGCAGGCGCAGCCGATGCAGCATCCTGCCGCGCCCGGCGTCGGTCTCCTTGCGCAGGTCGAGCTCCAACTCCCGCTCCAGCGCCTCGGGTTTGAGGCGCAGTCTGCGCTGGAGCCGGTCGAGGTCGCGCTGCAGCGGCACCGCGGGCGCCGTGCGCGGCACCTCGCCCAGCACGTCTCCGACGACCAGCCGGTCGTGCACCAGGGCCAGCGGCACGTCCGAGCCCTCGCACATCACCGCCCGCACGGCGTCGGTGGTCTCGGTCAGGCCCGGCAGGGGGCGGCCGCGCATCGCGGCGAGCGTCCGGGCGAGCCGCACCGCCTCGATGACGTGCGCCGAGGAGACGAGCCGGTCCTCGGCCCGCAGCAGTCCCGCCACCTTGGTCAGCCACCGCTCGACGGGCCGGTCGGGGGCGGCGAACAGATGTCCGTACCAGCCGGGCGAGTCGATGCCGGCGCCGTAACCGCTGACCCGGGAGAGCCTGCGGTGCGTCCACGGCACCCACGTCATGTCCGCCTTGACCTTGGGCAGTCCCTTCAGGTGTGCCCGGTCGGCGGCGACGGTGGTCTTCTCGCGCAGTGCGGGCACGTGCCAGGCCCCGCAGACCACGGCGACGCGTTCCCCGAACTCGCGCTGCGCGGCCCGCACCTGGAGCCGCATGTACGCCTCCCGCACGAGATCCCGGTCGTGGCCTCCGCTGCCGTACGTCTCCCGCAGCGCCCCCATGGCCTCCCCGAGCACGTCGAACGGCGCGAACGGGTCCCCCTCGCCCGGGCCGCGGTGCTCGACGACGTCCTCCCACCACCGCTCGGGGTCGTCATAGCCGGCGGCCTCGGCGAGAGCGGCGAGCGGGTCGATCCGGACGTCGGGGCGGGCCGCCGCCCCGACGTCACCCCCGCCGTCCCCGCCGTCCCCGCTGTCGATGTCGTCGCTGCCGTCCGCCCCCTCCCCCGCGGGCTGCGGGGGCTCCGCACCGGCCGGGCCCGCGGGCCCGCCGGACCCGCTCTCCGGGTCCCGCCCCCATGCCAGCGTGTGGGTGGCGGGGAGGTCGATGAAACGGGCCGGGACACCGTGCTCCAGCGCCCAGCGGATCGCGACCCACTCCGGGGAGAACTCGGCCATCGGCCAGAAGGCCGAACGGCCGGGCTCGTCCACCGCGTGGGCGAGCAGGGCGACCGGCGGCCGCATGTCCTCGTCGGCGGCCAGCGGGATGAGGGCGTCGGCCTCGGGCGGGCCCTCGATCAGCACGGCTTCCGGCCGGGCCGCCGCCAGCGCCGCCCGCACGGCCCGCGCCGAACCGGGACCGTGGTGCCGCACGCCGAGCAGCAGCGGCACTCCCGCCCCGCCGGGCCACCGGCCGCCGGACTCGTCTTCGTCTGTCACGCCCGCCTCCCTCCTCTCCTGGACCAGCTCGAGTCGTCCCCGGGCGCCTTCCCGCCCCCGCCCCACCGGCCCGGCTCACCGGTGCGGTGACGACGGGCCGCCGCCGCTCCGCGGCACCTCCCCCGCCGGCGGTCGCTCACGCGCTCACCTCTCGGCAGGCCCGGTAGAAGTCCTTCCAGCCGTCGCGTTCGCGGACGACCGCCTCCAGGTACTCCCGCCAGACGACACGGTCGGCGGCCGGGTCCCGCACGACGGCGCCGAGGATGCCCGCGGCGACGTCCCCGGCCCGCAGCACGCCGTCCCCGAAGTGGGCGGCCAGGGCGAGGCCGTTGGTGACGACGGAGATCGCCTCGGCCGTGGACAGCGTGCCGCTGGGCGACTTCACCTTCGTACGGCCGTCGCAGGTGACGCCGTCGCGCAGCTCGCGGAAGACGGTCACCACACGGCGGATCTCGTCCATGCCCTCGGGCGCGGCCGGCAGGCCGAGCGAGCCGCCGAGCTGGTCGACGCGCCGGGAGACGATGTCGACCTCGGCCTCGACGCTCTCCGGCAACGGCAGCACCACCGTGTTGAAGCGACGGCGCAGCGCGCTGGAGAGGTCGTTGACACCGCGGTCGCGGTCGTTGGCCGTGGCGATCAGGTTGAAGCCGCGGACCGCCTGCACCTCCTGTCCCAGTTCCGGTATGGGCAGGGTCTTCTCCGACAGGATCGTGATGAGCGTGTCCTGCACGTCGGCCGGGATGCGGGTCAGCTCCTCGACCCGGGCCGTCATCCCCTCCGCCATGGCCCGCATGACCGGGCTGGGCACGAGGGCGTCGCGGCTCGGCCCGTGGGCGAGCAGTTGCGCGTAGTTCCAGCCGTAGCGGATGGCCTCCTCCGGGGTGCCCGCCGTGCCCTGCACGAGCAGGGTCGAATCGCCGCTGACCGCCGCGGCCAGGTGCTCGGACACCCAGGTCTTCGCCGTGCCGGGAACGCCCAGCAGGAGCAGGGCACGGTCGGTGGCGAGGGTGGTGACGGCGACCTCCACGAGCCGGCGCGGTCCCACGTACTTCGGGGTGATCACCGTGCCGTCGGGCAGCGTGCCGCCGAGCAGGTAGGTGGCGACCGCCCAGGGCGACAGCTTCCAGCGGGTCGGGCGCGGACGGTCGTCCTGCGCGGCCAGCGCGGCGAGTTCGGCCGCGAAGGCGTCCTCGGCGTGCGGCCGCAACGCCTCGCCCGGCTTGTTCTCGCTCACTTCGACGGACTGCGGTTCCACGGACACAGACATGGCTGAGGCCCCCTCCAGCTCGGCCGGTTCGGATCTGGTGTCCACCGTGCACCACGCCACTGACAATGCGATCCGACCTGCGGAAACGCCGTCGGGAGGGGGCCTTCGGAGCGGGCCCGCGGACCGATTGTCAGTGCCGGGACCTACCTTCGACAGCATGACTCAGCAGGGGGTGCGCTGGACTGCGGATCAGGTGCTGGCACTGGCACCTGACGCCGCCTCACGCAAAGCGGGAAGCAAACTCGGCGCGGCCGGACCGTGGTCCGAGACGGGCAGTGGCGAGGAGGGGACGGTGTGGGGACTGTGCAGGGGCAGCGGCAGCAAGCCGTATCAGACGGTCATCGACCTCGCGGACGCGGCCGGTCCCGCCTACAAGTGCAGTTGCCCGAGCCGCAAGTTCCCGTGCAAGCACGCGCTCGGGCTGCTGCTGCTCTGGGCGGGCGGGGACGGCGCGGTGCCCGCGGCGCAGCCGCCGGACTGGGCGGAGGAATGGCTCGGGGGCAGACGTAGACGTGCGGAGGGGAAACGGACGGCGGAGGCGTCCGGTTCCCCCGCCGCTTCCGCCGACCCGGAGGCCGCCCGGCGCAGGACCCAGCGTCGCGCCGAGCGGATCACGGCGGGCGCGGCGGAACTGGAGCAGCGGCTGGCGGACCTGCTGCGCGGCGGCCTGGCCGGCGCCGAGCAGGCGGGGTACGGACTCTGGGAGGAGACGGCGGCCCGCATGGTCGACGCGCAGGCCCCCGGACTGGCAGCGCGGGTGAGGGAGTTGGGCGCCGTCCCGGCGTCCGGGCCCGGCTGGCCGGTGCGGCTGCTGGAGGAGTGCGCGCTGCTGCACCTCCTCGACCAGGGCTGGCTGCGCCGCGAGCGGCTCCCGGACGGTCTGGCGGCGACGGTCCGCTCCCGTGTCGGCCTGCCCGGTTCGGCGGACGGCCCGCCGGTGCGGGACCGCTGGCTGGTCCTCGCCCAGTACGACACGGCGGACGCGCGCCTGACGACCCGCCGGATCTGGCTGTACGGCGCCGAGTCGCACCGTACGGCGCTGCTCCTCTCCTACGGGGCGGCCGGCCGCGCGCCGGAACTCGCCCTGCCGGTGGGGCTGGCTCTGGAGGCCGAGGTGTCCGCGTATCCGGGGGCGGGGCAGTCCCGAGCGGCCCTGGGCGAGCAGTTCGCACCGCCCGCACCGGCGGCGACACGGCCGCCGGGCGTGACACCGGCCGAAGCGGCGGCCCACTACGGCAAGGCACTGCGCGACGACCCGTGGCTCGACTCGGTCCCGGTGACGCTGGACGGGGTGATACCGACTCCGGACGGCGGCTCCTGGCAGCTCGCCGGCGCCGGCTCGGACGCGGCGCTGCCGCTCACCCCCTCGGCCGTCTCACGCCCCGGCCTGTGGCGGCTGGTCGCCCTGTCGGGCGGCGCCCCGGTCACGGTGTTCGGCGAGTGCGGACACCGGGGCTTCACCCCACTCACTGCCTGGCCGGCGGGCCCGGGCGAGGCGGTACCCCTGTGCTGAACCACCGGACCCGCACGGACCCGGTCCCCCTCCCGAGCCATGCACGTGCTCCGTCCCACGGGACACCCGGCACGGACGGGATGTCCATCACGCAGTGGTACCAGACGGAAGGAATCTCATGAACAGGACCCCCGCGCCGGGTTCGGTGGGTTCACCCGCTCCGGGAGCCTGGGAGGAACTCGTCACCGCCGCCCTGCTCGGGACGGACCGGCGCACGCCGCCGGGGACCGGGCCGGGCCGGGAGGCGCCGGTCGCACTGCTCGACGCGGCCGCCGTGGAGACCGTACGGCGGCGGGCCGGGCTGCGGGCGGCACCGGCGGCGGACCGTCCGCGGCCCGCGCCGGACGATCCGCGTCCACCGCTGCCCGCCCCGGCGGCCCGCAGGCTCACGATGCTGCTGGCCGACCGGCCCGGCACCGGCGGCGGTGGCCGCAGAGGCACGGCACCCGCCCTGATGGAGCTGCTTCCGCAGTGGCTCCAGACCGCGAACGCACGCGGTTACGCGGCACCCCCGGAGGCCGTGCCCGCGCTGCTCGACGCCGCCCGGGGGCGTACCGACCTGCGGCCGGCGGCGCTCACCTTCGCCGGTCCGCGCGCCGTGTGGCTGGCCCGGCTGAACCCGGACTGGCGGTTCGCGCTGCGCGCGACGCCCGGCCAGGGCGCGGCGCTGCCGCCCGCCGACGACCCGGACCGCGTGCGGGAGCTGTGGCAGGAGGGACTGTTCGCCGAGCGGGTCGCCCTGCTCGGCGCGCTGCGGGACCGTGAGCCCGCCGCCGCGCGCGACCTGCTCGCCACGACCTGGGCGACCGAGCGCGCCGAGGACCGGCTGATGTTCCTCGACTCGCTGCGCACCGGCCTGGGCCCGGCAGACGAGCCGTTCCTGGAGCAGGCGCTGGCCGACCGGAGCCGCAACGTACGGGCGACGGCCGCGGAGCTGCTGTCGGCGCTGCCGGAGTCCGCGCTCGCCGGCCGGATGGCCTTGCGGGCCGGGGCGTGCGTGGCCCCCGACCGCACCCGGGACACGCCGGCCCTGACCGTCGAGGCGCCGCACGCGTGCGACGCGGGCATGGAGCGGGACGGAGTCGTGGCCAAGGCACCCGCGGGCCGGGGTGAACGCTCGTGGTGGCTGGGCCAGCTGGTGGAGGCGGCCCCCCTGGGAACGTGGTCCGCCCGGCTGGGGGGCCGTACACCGGAGGAGATCGTGGCGCTGCCGGTGAACGACGACTGGCGGGGCGAACTGCACGCGGCCTGGTGCCGGGCGGCCGTACGGCAGCGGGACTCCGCCTGGGCCCGGGCCCTGCTCGGGCTGCCGTCGGCGCCGGAGGCCGGTGGCCCGGGAGCGGTGTCCCTGGCGGAGCGCGCGAAGCTGCTCGCCCGGCTGGCCGCCGCCGAGCGGGCCGAATGGGTGGCCGGGTTCATCGCCACCCATGGGCTTTCCGAGGCGTTTCAGCTGCTCGGGGTGTGCGCTGTGCCGTGGGCCGAGCCGCTCGGGCGGGCGGTCGTGGACGCGCTCGAGATCGCGCGGGACGCAGGGAGCTATCCATGGAGCTTCAGCGGAGTGATGGGTCTGGCCGAACGCTGCCTGGACCCGGCCGAGGCGAAGCGTCTCGACGGGCTGCTCGCGGTGCCGGACGAGCGGGAGGACGCGTCGCCGGGAGCCGGGGAGTACTGGGCGGAGGCGTTCCAGCGCCTGGTCACCACCCTGCGCCTGCGCGGGACGATGGCGGAGGAACTCCGGGCGCCGACCGGGCTGCCGTCGGCGCCGGTCACCGGGGACTCGCCACGGTCCGGCTGAGCGGTCCCGGGGGCCGGACCGGCCGGGGGCGGCGCCCGGGAGCGCGACCACGGCCCGGCCGGCCTCGCCTGCGGGCGCGTGCCCTGCCGGCGCTCCGGCCGGACACCGCGCCGGCGGTGGACCGGCCGGGGCCGCCGCCGAGGACTGATACCCGAGGACGGGAACCCGGCACAGCGACCGGGGCCGGGCGCCTCTCTCAGGTCACCGGCGCCGGGAGCCGCCCGCGTCGGCGGTCCGGCCGCCGGAGGCCCTACGCCCCGGTGGTCTGGCGTACGTTCGCCCGCACCCAGTCGACGATCGACGCGGTCGTCGCGCCGGGCGTGAAGATCTCCGCGACGCCCTTCTCCTTCAGCGGCGCGATGTCCGCCTCGGGGATGATGCCGCCGCCGAAGACCTTGATGTCCTCCGCGTCCCGTTCCCGGAGCAGCTCGATGACCGCCGCGAAGAGCGTGTTGTGCGCGCCGGAGAGGATCGAGAGGCCGATCGCGTCGGCGTCCTCCTGGATCGCGGTGTGGACGATCTGCTCGGGGGTCTGGTGGAGCCCCGTGTAGATGACCTCCATACCGGCGTCGCGCAGCGCACGCGCGATCACCTTGGCCCCGCGATCGTGGCCGTCGAGCCCCGGCTTGGCCACCACCACGCGAATCGGACCGGCTGCCACACCCATCACTGCCTCCATGAAGCGACTGCATTCATCCCTACCGACAGGTACCGCGGTACCCGCACCGGCCGGGGAAGTGAACGAACGTTATCGCCAGCATTCCGCAACCGGCAGTTTCGCGGTGCGGACCGAGGGGGAAATCACACAATGGGACACATCAGCAGCGCACCGTTTCGAGTCTCTGCGACACGCGCGGCGCGGGCCCCTGTGACACATGGTTCACAGGTACCCGCGGCACACGTGCCACAGCGGGACCACGCGCAACGGGAGCCGCAACGAGGTCGCCGCATCGCCGCGCCGCAGGCCGCGCGTCGTGACAGTGCGGTGCTTCGGCGACTGTACGAAAGGCACGCAGGGCAGGTACGGCACGACAGCGGGGAGCCTCGTCGCCACACCGGCAGGGAGCCTCGGCACGTCATCGGCGCACCACCGGCACCACCAGCACCATCAGAAAAACCAGCACGACCGGCATCGTCGGCAACACCGGCACCGCCGGCGCTGCGGGAAACGCACCGCGCCGCACGCCACACCCTCCCCCCTCGGGCCGTTCGGGCATCCTCGCCGATCGCCTGCGTCGCGATCTCCCACGAGGGCACACGGGGGACAGAGCAGTCCCCCAGTGTGCCGACAGGAGGTCGGCCATGAAGGTCACCGGAGCAGCGCTGCCCCTTCTTCCGCTCTGCCGGCGTCTTCTGCCCACCCGGCTGGCGGGTCTGTCCGTGGCCCTCCTGAAGGCGACCGCGCTCGAGATCGCGATCCTCGCGGGTCACCTCCTTCTCTATCCGTCGGGCATCGTCCAGGAGCGCCGGGACGCGGCCTCGCCCCTGCCCGTACCGGAGGGCACGGCACAGCTGCGGACGGAGGCGAAGCCGCCGGTCGTGCTGCTGCACGGCTTCATCGACAACCGCTCGGTCTTCGTCCTGCTGCGCCGCAGCCTCGCCCAGCACGGCAGGCAGCAGGTCGAGTCGCTCAACTACTCACCGCTGACCTGCGACATCCGCACCGCGGCCGAGCTGCTCGGGCGGCACATAGAGGAGATCTGCGCGCGCACGGGCAGTGACCGGGTCGACATCGTCGGGCACAGTCTCGGCGGTCTGATAGCGCGCTACTACGTGCAGCGCCTCGGCGGCGACCTCCGCGTGCGGACGCTGGTGACACTCGGTACGCCGCACGCCGGCACCCGGGTGGCGCCGCTGGCGAACGCCCACCCGATCGTGCGCCAGATGCGGCCCGGCTCCGAGCTCCTCACCGAGCTGAACCGGCCCGCGCCCGGCTGCCGTACCCACTTCGTCAGCTTCTGGAGCGATCTCGACCACCTGATGGACCCGCTGGAGACCGCCTGCATCGACCATCCCGACCTGTCGGCGGAGAACGTGCGGGTGAGCGGGGTCGGGCATCTCGCGCTGCCCGTGCACCCCGCCGTCGCCACCGGGATACGGCAGGTCCTCGACACCGCACGGACCGCGGCCGAGGCCGACCCCCGGGCGACCGGCATGACGGTGGCCTGACACCGACGCCCCCTTCGAACGGCCCGACGGTGGCCCGACCGCCGACGCCGCCTTCGCCCGCCCGACGGTGGCCCGACCGCCGACGCCGCCTTCGACCGGCCCGACGGTGGCCCGACGCCGACGCCCCCGCCCCCTTCACGCTCGCCACGACGGCACCCGGGCGCCCCCACACCCCCGCCACCGCGCGCGTCGCCCCGCGCCCGCCGCCCGCGCCCCAGCCACGCCAACAACCCCCGCCACAGCGGAAAAACAGGCCCCCGACAGCCCACGCGCATCGAACACTCTTCGAACACAGGGCCAAACCCGCGTCCGCAGTCCCCCGAAACACGGCCGAATGCCCGTTTCCTGCTGGCACGAAACCTGCCGAAGATTGTCGCGCCCGCGTACCGCCGGGTACAGTCGCCGCACTGCTCTGGCAGCCCCTGTTGTCGAGGCGAAAGAGAAGTTGGTGAACGATCGTCACCCGTCGGGGACCATGACCACCCCGGCCCCGGCTTCCGACGCCGCCTCCGCGCACTACGCGTCTTACGGCGGTCAGGAACGCCCCTACGGCGACTTCACCACGTATGACGCCTACGCCGCCGGCACCGTCGACCACACAGGTTCCCACTCTCACGGACTCGACACCCACGGATTCGAGACGGGCAGCCATGCCGCGACCTTCGAGACCGACCCGCTGTTCGGGAACCTTCCGGGGGACGGGCACGCGACCGGTGGCTACGACACGTCGGCGTGGACCGACGGCGCTCACCAGACCCTGAACCACGACGCGTACGCGGCCCAACGGCATGCCTACGACACCGGCGCGTACGACAACGCCGCGTGGGCCGCCGGCCACGAGCAGCTCTCCATGATCCCGTCGCAGGCCAAGGCCCCCGACACCAGCGGGCAGTGGGACGCGAGCGCCTGGCAGCAGCCCGACCAGGCGGCCGGCGAGCCTGCCGACCCGACGCAGCAGTGGGACTGGGGCACGCAGACCTTCGACACCGGGGCCTACGACGCCACCCAGTGGAACTCCGACGGCGGCGCGGGCGACCCGGCTTCGGCGGCGGAGGACCACGGTCGGCAGGCCGAGCCCTTCGAGGAGCGGGCGACCCCGTTCGACCAGCAGCCCACGGCCACCTTCGAGCAGTTCTCGTACGACGAACACGCCGTGGAAGACGACGAGTTGAGCGCCACGGGTGAGTTGCCCGCCGTGGCCCCGCTGCTCGACGACCAGGAGGAGACCGCGCCGGCCCCGGCCGCCCGCGCGGCGTCCCGGTCGCGCCGCCGCCCGCCGCCCAAGCGGTCGGCGTTCCTGACGGTGGCCGTCCCCTCGGCGTGCGTGATGGGTGTCGCGGGAATCGCCGCCGCGTCCGTCGGCACCCTGACCGACGACGGCGGCGACACCACCGCCACCGCGTCCGACGCGACCGCCGTACAGCCGTCCACCGCGAACAGCAAGCTGGACGTCCAGCTGAAGAGCCTGTCCGCGGGCGCCGACGACTTCGCCGACCGGGCCAGCCGTACACAGGAACGTATCGACCTCAAGGCGCAGCAGGAGGCCGAGAAGAAGAAGGCGGCGGCGGAGGCGGCCCGCAAGGAGCGGCTGCGTCCCAAGTACGCGCTTCCGGTCACGCAGCACGGCCTCAGCGCCTACTTCGGCCAGGCCGGCGTCAACTGGATGTCCGTGCACACCGGCATCGACTTCCCGGTCGCCTACGGCACCACCGTGATGGCCGCGACCGACGGCACCGTCCGCACCCAGTGGAACAGCGCCTACGGCAACATGCTGATCCTGACCGACAAGGACGGCACGGAGACGTGGTACTGCCACCTCTCCACCTACCGGGTCGCCTCCGGTACGACGGTCAAGGCGGGCGACCCGATCGCGTACTCCGGCAACTCCGGCAACTCGACCGGCCCGCACCTGCACTTCGAGGTACGGCCGGCCGGCGGCTCCGCGATCGACCCGCTCCCGTGGCTGCGCAGCCACGGCATCAACCCGACGTAGAACCCGGCACTGTTGAGCCCCCGCCGTCCGGCGGGGGCTCTTTTCGTGGCTGCTACAGCTTCTCCACCGGCGCGTACCGCAGCAGCAGCCGCTTCGGTTTGACGTCGCCGAAGTCGACCGTCGCCTCCGCGGCCACGCCCGTGCCCTTCACCCCGACGACCGTGCCGAGTCCGAACTGGTCGTGCGTCACCCGGTCCCCGACCGCCAGGGAGACCACCGGCTTCTCCGCGGTCCGCCGGGTGGCGAACCCGGACGCGCCCGAGGCCGAGGAGCGGGACGACGACAGGGAGGCCGCGATCCCGGACGCCGGGCCGGAGGGCATCGGCGCCGTGGCTCCGGTGCGCTTCCAGTCGACGTGGCGCGGCGGGATCTCCTCCAGGAAACGCGAGGGCGGGTTGTACGACGGCTGCCCCCACGCGCTGCGCAGCGACGACCGGGTCAGATACAGCCGTTCACGGGCGCGTGTGATGCCGACGTACGCCAGGCGCCGCTCCTCCTCCAGCTCCTTGGGCTGGCCGAGGGCACGCATGTGCGGGAAGACGCCGTCCTCCATGCCGGTCAGGAAGACGACCGGGAACTCGAGGCCCTTGGCCGTGTGCAGGGTCATCAGGGTGATGACACCGGAGCCGTCCTCGTCCTCGTCGGGGATCTGGTCGGAGTCGGCGACCAGGGCCACCCGCTCCAGGAACGCGGAGAGCCCGCCGGCGGTCTCGCCCTCACCGGCCTCCTGCTCGAACTCCAGGGCCACGGCGGCGAGTTCCTGGAGGTTCTCGATGCGGGTCTCGTCCTGCGGGTCGGTGGACGCCTGCAACTCGGCGAGGTAGCCGGTGCGTTCGAGGATGGCCTCCAGGACGGTGGCCGGACCGGCGCCCGACTCCACGATCGTACGGAGGTCTTCCATCAGCGTGTTGAACCGCTTGACGGCGTTGGTGGAGCGCGCGGCCATGCCGTACGCCTCGTCGACCCGCCGCAGGGCCTGCGGGAAGCTGATCTTCTCGCGCTGGGAGAGGGCGTCGATCATCGCCTCGGCGCGGTCGCCGATGCCCCGCTTGGGCACGTTGAGAATGCGGCGCAGCGGGACCGAGTCCTCCGGATTGGCCAGCACCCGCAGGTAGGCGAGGACGTCCCGGACCTCCTTGCGCTCGTAGAAGCGGACGCCGCCGACCACCTTGTAGGGCAGGCCGACGCGGATGAAGACCTCTTCGAAGACACGGGACTGGGCGTTGGTGCGGTAGAAGACGGCGACGTCGCCCGCCTTCGCGTCGCCCGCGTCGGTGAGACGGTCTATCTCGTCGGCGACGAACTGCGCCTCGTCGTGCTCGGTGTCGGCGACGTACCCGGTGATGCCGGCGCCCGCGCCCGCGTTGGTCCACAGGTTCTTGGGGCGGCGGGACTCGTTGCGCTCGATCACGGCGTTCGCGGCGGACAGGATCGTCTGCGTGGAGCGGTAGTTCTGCTCCAGCAGGATCGTCGTCGCGTTCGGGTAGTCCTCCTCGAACTGGAGGATGTTGCGGATGGTCGCGCCGCGGAACGCGTAGATCGACTGGTCGGCGTCGCCCACGACGCACAGCTCGGCGGGCGGCAGGTCGTGCTCACCCGGTGGCACGTCCACCGGGTGCTCGGCGGTGCCGACGAGTTCCCGGACCAGCGCGTACTGCGCGTGGTTGGTGTCCTGGTACTCGTCGACCAGGACGTGGCGGAAGCGGCGGCGGTAGTGGTCGGCGACGTCCGGGAAGGCGCGCAGCAGGTTGACCGTCGTCATGATCAGGTCGTCGAAGTCGAGGGCGTTCGCCTCACGCAGCCGTGACTGGTACATGGCGTAGGCCTGCGCGAGGGTCTTCTCGAAACCGTCGGTGGCCTGGGCGGCGAAGTCCTCCTCGTCGACCAGCTCGTTCTTCAGGTTCGAGATCTTGGCGCTGAAGGACTTCGGCGGGTAGCGCTTGGGGTCGAGGTCCAGGTCGCGGCAGACCAGGGCCATCAGCCGCTTGGAGTCGGCGGCGTCGTAGATCGAGAAGGAGGACGTGAAGCCGAGCTTCTTGCTCTCGCGGCGCAGGATGCGCACACACGCGCTGTGGAAGGTCATCACCCACATCGCGTTCGCGCGCGGGCCGACGAGCTGCTCGACGCGCTCCTTCATCTCGCCCGCGGCCTTGTTGGTGAAGGTGATCGCGAGGATCTGGCCCGGATGCACGTGCCGCTGGCCGAGGAGGTGAGCGATGCGGTGGGTGAGCACACGGGTCTTGCCGGAGCCGGCGCCGGCCACGATGAGCAGGGGGGCGCCGGAGTGGACGACGGCGGCGCGCTGGTTCTCGTTGAGCCCCTCCAGGAGCGCGGCCGGGTCCACCGGGGGGCGGGGGGCGCCGTCGCGGTAGTAGGCGTCCCGGTCCGGCGGCGCGTCGAACTTCCCGCCGAACAGATCGTCCGGAACGGGCTCCGGCACATGATCGTCCTCGGGCGGCGGCGGGTGTTCTTCCTCGCGGGCCCGTGGGGCCTTGAGGTCCGCCAGGAAGCTGTCGTCAAAGAGGCTGCTCATCGCTCTCCGAGTCTAGGGTGCGCCACCGACAACCCACCGCCGCCCCGGAAAACATCCCCCCGCGGGGCCGTGGCCTGTGCGGATCGCACCGGAACGACCACGGCGAGCGACGCCCGGGAGAAGGTCACGAAAACGTATCGGGCATATCGCACATCAACCTTCACAGAGGCCGCACCCGTTGGCTACCGTTCCCGGCGGGCCGCAGGGCAACCCTTCCGGGCCGCCCGCCCGCCACCTCCCCGGCGCACGAACGGCCCGCGGGTACCCCGACCGCTGCCCCACCAGGCGGAACCTGGAAGGAGTCGCCAGTCTTGGCGTCGCACCGCAAGTCGCGTCCCACGGGGACGCGCGCGGCAGGCATACGGACCCCCGTCCTCGCCACGGCCGCCCTCACCTCCGCGGCCCTGTTGTCCCAGACGGCCCAGGCCGCTCCCCGGACCGACGGGGACCCGAGCGTCGAGGAGGTCGAGAAGAAGGTCGACGACCTGTACCGGCAGGCGGAGTCGGCGACCGAGAAGTACAACGCGGCGAAGGAGAGGACCGCGAAGCAGCGCAGGAACGTCGACACCCTGCTCGACGACGTCGCCCGGCGCACCCAGAAGCTCAACGAGGCGCGGGAGGAGCTGGGTTCCCTCGCGGCGGCCCAGTACCGCACCGGCGCCACCGCCCCCGACACCGCGACCTTCCTGCTCGCCGACTCCCCACAGGACTACTTCGACCAGAGCCAGCTCATGGGCCGGCTCACCAGCCGCCGGAAGAGCGCGGTGGACGACTACGTCACCGACCAGTCCTCGACGACCAGGAAGCGCCAGGAGGCCACCCGGAGCCTGGCGGCGCTCGACGAGACACAGGGCGATCTCCGGACGGCCAAGGCCACCGTGCAGAGGAAACTCTCGGACGCGCGCGAGCTGCTGTCGAAGCTGACGGCCGAGGAGAAGGCCCGGCTCGCGGCGGCCGAGGAGAAGCGGCGCCGGGAGGCCGCGCACAAGGCCGCGGAGCTCGCGCGGCAGCAGGCCGGGCGGCGGGAGTCCCGGGAGACGGCGCCGCGGCAGGACGGCCGCTCGACCGGCTCGTCCTCCACCGCGCCCGCCGACTCCTCCTACGCGGCCAAGGCGGGGAAGGCGCTCGCCTTCGCCCGCGCCCAGATCGGCAAGCCGTACGTCTGGGGCGCCACCGGCCCCGGCTCCTACGACTGCTCGGGCCTCACCCAGGCCGTCTGGAAGGCCGCCGGCGTCACCCTCCCTCGCACGACCTACGACCAGGTCGACGCCGGCACCACGGTCCCCCTGTCCGAGGCACAACCCGGTGACCTGGTCTTCTTCTACGGCGACATCAGCCACGTCGGCGTTTACCTCGGCAACGGCATGATGATCCACGCCCCCAAGCCGGGTGCGTACGTCCGCGAGGAGTCGATCTTCTACGACGGTGAGCCGGCGATCCACAGCGTGGTACGCCCGGCCTGAGCCGGCGGCGCGACGACAGCGGCGGCGGGGCGCGGGAGCGGACGTTCCCGCGCCCCGCCTCTTCCTGCGCACTCCCTGAACGCCGTCCCCCGCTTCCCACGCCCGCGCGTTTTCCGGAGCGCCCGCGCGCGTGCCCCGCTCGTACGGCGCGCGACGCTCCTTACCATCGCCCCATGCCCGGCACCGGCCCTTCCCCCCGCTCCCCCCTCGGCGCCCGGTGGGCCCGGCGTCCGCCGGCGGCCGGGGCCGCCGTGCTGGCGACCGGCAGCCGGCGTCCGCCGGCGGCCGGGGCCGCCGTGCTGGCGACCGGCATCCTGTCGGTCGGCCTCGACACGACGGGGTACGGGGTCCTGTCCGCCGTCGCCCTGGTGGCGGCCTCGGCCGCCTGGCTGGGCCTGGCGGCCGACTTCGCCGCACGACTGCTGTGGGACCGGCCGCGGTGGATGGCCGAGGCGAGGACACCGGGCGCGCTGATGGCGGTGGCCGCGACCACCGTGCTCGGCATCCGGTTCTCCGCGCTGGGGTGGCAGCCCCTGGCCGAGTCCCTGCTGGCGCTGGCCGCGCTGCTGTGGCCGGGGCTGCTCGTCCTCGTCCTGCGGCACTCGCGCCGGCGGATGCCGGGGACGGTGTTCCTGGCGTGTGTCGCCACGCAGGGGCTGGTCGTGCTGGGCGCGGGCCTCGCCGCGGCCGGGGCGACGGCCTGGCTCGCGCACACCGCGATGGTCCTGTTCTGGCTCGGGCTCGCGCTCTACGCCCTGGCGTCGACCCGCTTCGACCTGCGGGAGGTGACCGGCGGGGCCGGTGACCACTGGGTGGCCGGCGGCGCGCTCGGCATCTCGGCGCTCGCCGGGTCGAAGCTGGTCGTGGCCGGCGGCTCGGGTCCGTACCTGTGGAGCGGCGACGACACTCACGTGCTGCGCGCGGTGACCGTCGCGCTGCTGGTGCTCGACCTCGGCTGGTACGCCGTCCTGCTGGTGGCCGAACTGTGCCGGCCGCGGCCGCGCTACGACGTACGGCGCTGGGCGACCGTCTTCCCGTGGGCATGACGGCGGTGGCGACGCTGTCCGTCGCCGACGCCCTGGACGTGCCGTGGCTGAGGAGGCCGGGTGAGGTGCTGCTGTGGATCGCGGTGGCGGCCTGGCTGGTCGTCGCAGCGGGGGCGGCCACCGGGGCGTACGCCCGGTGCGGGGCGGCGACCGGGCGGTGAACCGGGCCCGGCGCCGGCTGGGATCCGGCGGCTCAGGTCCGGTTACGCGGCTCAGGTCCGGTTACGCGGCTCAGGTCCGACTACTGCTCAGGCCCGGCGACGCTCAGGCCCGGCGACGCCCCAGCTCCGGGCGACGCCCAGGTCCGGCGACGGCTCAGGTCCGGGCGACGCCCAGGCCCGGCGACGCCCCAGCTCCGGGCGACGCCGAGGTCCGGCGACGGCTCAGCCCCGGAGACGGCTCAGGTCCACAGGACCGCGATGAAGATGTTCGCCGTGGTCAGCAGGCCCACCAGGCCGAACAGCCTCTTGTCCACCTTCTCGTCGTCGCGCTTCACGTAGACGAGGCCGAGGATCACGATCAGCAGGGCCAGCTTCACACCGATCTTGATGTTGTCGACGGACTGGTCGTCGGCCTGGTTGAGGCCCACCAGGACGACGCCGGTGACCAGCATCGTCACAGCGCCGTGCAGCATCGCCGGAACGAAGCGGGCGGTGCCCCGGCCCATCGCCTTCATCTGGGTGAGGAAGCCGCCGAGCAGCGCGGCGATGCCGATGATGTGCAGGCCGACGAAGAGATGGATGAGTACGTCCATGGGCCGGAGCCTAGTCAGCGGCCCGGACGCCGCCCGCACCGCCCCACCCGCTCGCTCGCTCGCTGCCGGACGGCACTCCCGACGCCGGTGCATATATGCGTCCCATAGCACTCCGTGGTCATCGCCCGTCCCGGAATCACCACATCGGTCATCGCCCTGTGTGAAGTCGTCGGCCACGCCCGCGCTCCATGGTCACTTGCGGTCACAGGGCAGTCGGCACCCGGCAGTTCCGTACAAGGCGTTACCCCACCGACACCATCAGGTTTAGCGTCCTCCACCAGGTGACCGGCTCCCCACCGCCGCCCGGGCCAGGGGCGGCAGCCGGCCACCACCGCCGAGAAAGTCCGGCGGCGGCCCGCTTCCCCTGTGCGGTCCGCCGCCGGACGCGTGAACCGCCCCCGGGCGGCCGTACGTCCGCTGCCCCGGCGTTCGTACGGCCGGTGAACCCCGGCGGGCGGCCGGAACGTCCGCCCGCCCGGCGGACGTACGGACCAGGCGGTCGTACGAAAGGACGTGCAGTCCACGTGGCAGTGCATCGCAAGCCCCGTCAGCGCACGGCGGGCGGGAACGCCGTCCGTGCGGCGGCGACGATCGCCCTGGCGGGCGCGGCGACCGCGACGGGGTTCGACGGGATCGGACACGCGGACCCGGATCCGACGCCGTCGCAGGTCAAGGCGAAGGTGGACAAGCTGTACCAGGAGGCGGAGGCCGCCACCGAGAAGTACAACGGCGCGAAGGAGAAGGCAGGCGCGGCCGAGACGCGGCTGCGGACGCTGCGGGACGAGGCGGCCTGCAAGGAGGACAAGCTCAACTCCGCCCGGGACGCGCTGGGTTCGATGGCGGCGGCGCAGTACCGCGAGGGCGGCCTCGACCCCTCGCTGCGGCTGGCCCTGTCCGACGACCCGGACCGGTACCTCGACGGCGCCGCGTTCGCCGAGCGCGCGAACAACCGACAGGCCGCCGCCGTCCGTCAGGTACGCACGCAACTGCGGGAGATCGAGCAGCTGCGCGGGGCCGCCCGCCTGGAGCTGGACTCGCTCACCGCGCGCCGGAAGGAACTGCGACGGCAGAAGGAGACGATCACCGCGAAGCTTGGCGCGGCACGTCGGTTGCTGTCCCGGCTGTCCACCGCCGAGCGCGCCCGGGTCACCGCCGACCCCGGCCCCGGCCGCGCCTCGCGGTTCACCCCGGGGGCTCGCGACAGCCTCCAGGCCCCCGCGTCCGCCACGGCCGAGGCGCCCGACTCCCGGGCGGCGGCGGCCGTCGCCTACGCCTACCAGAAACTCGGCAGCCCCTACGTGTGGGGCGCGACGGGCCCCGACGCCTTCGACTGCTCGGGCCTGGTACTGGCCGCCTACCGCTCCGCGGGCCTGTCGCTGCCCCGCACGACCTACGCGCAGATCGACACCGGCCGCCGCGTCTCCCGTTCCGAACTGCTCCCGGGCGACCTGGTGTTCTTCTACTCCGGCATCAGCCACGTCGGTCTCTACGTGGGCAACGGCCAGATGATCCACGCGCCGAACCCGTCGGCTCCGGTACGCCTGGCCCCGATCGACGAGATGCCCTTCGCGGGGGCGACGCGGGTGGCGTAGGAACGCCGGTGGTGGGCGGCTCCTGCCGTCCCCGCCGGCTCAGACCAGCCGCCGGGCCGTCGCCCAGCGCGTCAGCTCGTGCCGGTTCGACAGCTGGAGCTTGCGCAGGACCGCCGAGACATGGGACTCGACCGTCTTCACCGAGATGAACAGCTGCTTGGCGATCTCCTTGTAGGCGTAGCCGCGCGCGATCAGCCGCAGCACCTCGCGCTCGCGCTGGGTGAGGCGGTCGAGGTCCTCGTCGACCGGCGGGGCGTCGGTGGAGGCGAAGGCGTCGAGGACGAAGCCGGCCAGCCGCGGGGAGAACACCGCGTCGCCGTCCTGGACGCGGAAGACGGAGTCCACCAGGTCCACACCCGTGATCGTCTTCGTCACATAGCCGCGCGCGCCGCCGCGGATCACCCCGATCACGTCCTCCGCGGCGTCCGAGACGGACAGCGCGAGGAAGCGCACGGGCCGCTCGGCGTCGGCCATCAACGGGGCGCAGCGGCGCAGCACTTCGACGCCGCCGCCGCCCGGCAGGTGGACGTCGAGGAGCACCACCTCGGGCCGGGTCGCGGTGATCACCGTGACCGCCTGGTCGACGTCGGCTGCCTCACCGACGACCTCCACCCCGGTCTCCTCGGTCCGGCCGATCTCGGCCTGGACGCCCGTACGGAACATGCGGTGGTCGTCGACGAGGACGACGCGCACCTGGCGCCCGCCCGCTCCGCCCCCCGCGGACCCGCCGGACTCGGCCGCCTCCGCCGCTCCCGTGGTGCCGTTCGCCTCGGTCGGGTCGCTCATCACGTCTTCTCCGCCCTCTCCATCTCCAGCTCGACCTCCGTGCCGCCGCCCGGCACCGCGCGCAGCCGCGCCGTGCCGCCGTGGCGCTCCATGCGGCCGATGATCGATTCTCTGACGCCCATCCGGTCGGCGGGTATCGAGTCGAGGTCGAAGCCGGGACCCCGGTCACGGACGGACACGAAGACCGTCCTCCCCTCGACTTCGGCGAAGACCTGTACGGCGCCGCCCTCGCCACCGTACTTGGCGGCGTTCACCATCGCCTCACGTCCGGCCTGCATCTGTGCGCCGATCCCGTCGTCGAGCGGGCAGTCCCCGACGACGACGACCTCGATGGGGACCCCGTGCTTGTCCTCGACCTCGGCGGCGTTGCGCCGCACGGCGTCCGCGACGCTGGTGGGCTCGTCCGCCTCGTCCTTGCCGGTGCCCTCCGGCCGGTACAGCCAGGTGCGCAGGTCGCGTTCCTGGGCGCGGGCGAGACGGCGGACCTCCGCCGGGCTCTCCGCGTTGCGCTGGATCAGGGTCAGGGTGTGCAGCACCGAGTCGTGGACGTGGGCGGCGACCTCCGCGCGCTCCTGGGCGCGGATACGCATCAGACGCTCCTCGGAGAGGTCCTGCGTCATGCGCACCAGGTAGGGGCCGGCGAGCAGCGTTATCCCGACGAGGACCGCGAGGGCGGCCTGGAGGACCGAGCCGAGGTGGGCGGCGGACCCCTGGAGCACGAAGATGCCGGAGACGCCCGCCGTCACCAGCAGTACACCGCCTCCGGAGCGCGCCAGGGTGAGCGTGCGGCGACGGCGGCCGACCTCGGCCCAGCGGGCCCGGCGGGCGTTGTCCGCCTGGCGCCAGACCAGGGCCACACCGGCGCCGACGAGGACGGCCGGCAGAAGGTACGCCTTGGCGCCGCTGCCCAGGTTGACGCTGCTGACGAAGACCATGGCCACGACGACCATGAGGAGCAGGGCCACGATCTGGCCCTTGTCCGGCTTGCGGGCCACGAGTCTGCGGCGGCCGTCGGGCGCGGTCTCGGCGCTGACCAGGCCCGGGCTGCGCTGGTCGCCGACGCCGCCGACGCCGAGCGGCACGAAGAACCAGAACGCGGCGTACAGCAGGGCCCCGAGGCCGTCCGCCATGAACAGGCCGACGAAGACGAGCCGCACCCAGATCACGGGCAGCCCGAGGTGCCCGGCGAGCCCCCGCGCCACGCCCCCGAGCCAGCGTCCGTCACTGCTGCGGTAGAGCTTGCGCGGCGGCCGCGGTTCGACGAGGGGCGCTGCTGCGGCTTCCGGCATGCCAACGATGGTCACACGGCGCCGGGGCCGGAGCATCAGGGTCGACCCCCGAGACTGCCCTGATCTTCACCACGGTCGCGGCGGCGACCGGTCGAACACCTCCCCCGCCCCGGCTCAGGGGCGATATCAGGGTCCGGCCAGGGTCGTTCGGACTGCCGCCGGGCCGCCGCGCCCGTCACCATGGACGCATGACAGAGCACCAGCACGCCGCGACGGGTCCGGGATCCGGCTCCGGCCCACGCCCCTCCCCGGGCGCCGGGCCGCGGGATGCCGCGCCCGCCGCGGCCGCCCCGGGCGAGGAGACGGCCACCGGCGAGGGCACGGCGTCGGGGGGCCCGCCCCACGCGTTCCGGCGCGACCGGCGGTCGAAGACGATCGCGGGGGTGTGCTCCGGGCTCGGGCGGCAGTGCGAGATGGACCCGGTGATCTTCCGCATCACGCTCGCCGTACTCGCCGCGACCGGCGGCATCGGCCTCATCTTCTACGGGTTCGCGTGGCTGTTCGTCCCGTACGACGACGAGGACGAGAACGAGGTGCGCAAACTGCTGACCGGCCGGGTCGACGGCCAGGCCCTGGCAGCCGTGCTGTTCGCGCTGGTCGGCTGCGGTGTGTTCCTGACGATGTTGAAGAACGGCGGGGTGCTGGCCTTCGCCGTGGTGCTGTCGCTGCTCCTCGCGGGCGCGGGGTACTGGTCCCGGCACCGGGGCACCCCCGACCCGGACCCGCTGGCCGCCCAGGCCGTCGCGGACGCCCCGCCGGAGGCCCAGGCACCACCGGTGCCCGCCGGCTATCCGTCCTGGTGGCGCGATCCCATCGTCAAGGACGGCACCCACGAGGGCGGCACCGGCTATCTGTGGGGCCCCGAAGACCCGCGCGACCGTGACATCGCGGCGGCCGTCAGCATCGGTCTGCGCGGGTACGGGGGCGGTCGCCCGGCCGTGGGCCCCGCGCGCGCCGGGCAGCCGAAGCCGCGCGGACCCCGTCGGATCGGCGGCCGGGTGTTCCTGCTCGCCCTGCTCGCGGGTGGCGCCGGCGTGGGCGCGACCTGGGACGACCACGCGCTCGGCACCAGCCTCCAGACCGGACTGGCCTGCGCGCTGATCGTTCTCGGCCTGGGCATAGCCGTCAGCGCGTTCCTGGGGCGCACGGGAGCGGGCTCGGTGTTCCTGGCGATCGTCACCGCGGCCCTGCTCGCCGGCGCGGCCGCCCTGCCCGCGAACATCGGCACCCACTGGGTCCGCACCACCTGGCGGCCCGCCTCGGTGGCGGAGCTGCAGCGGAAGTACGACCTGGGTACGGGCGTCGGCACCCTGGACCTGAGACGGCTGGGCGTGGCCGGGGGGAAGACCGTGGAGTCGGAGGTCGAGGTGGGCGTGGGCCGGGTGCGGGTGATCGTGCCGCCGGACCTGACGGTGAGGCTGCATCTGGACGTGGGGGTGGGCGACATCCAGTTGCCGGGTGACGACAGGAAGGACGTGGACGTGCAGCCGGGCAGGAACAAGGAGGTGACCCTGTCACCCGTCTCGGGCGCCAAGGGCACGGGGGGCATCCTCGACCTCGACGTGCAGGTGGGCGTGGGACAGGCGGAGGTGACCCGTGCTGCGTCATGAGTTCCAGCCGGGGAAGCTGGTCGCCGGAGCGTTCCTCACCCTCGCGGGCGTCATGTACGCGGGTGACGCGGGCGGCCTGTGGGAGACCCCGTGGTTCGCGGTGATCCCGGTGGTCGCCGGCGGCCTGTGCCTCGCCGGCGTGGTCGGCCTGCTGACCCGGGCCGTACGCAGACGCCGGGGCACCGACCGTGCGGACGGCCCCGCCCGGGTGCGGCAGGACACGGGAGGCTGACGGCGCTCGGCCGCCGGGACCCGTCCCGTGGTCCCGGACCGGCGCGGAGCAGCCGTCGGCGGGCCCCTGCGGACAGGGGCCCGCCGACGGCGTCCCGCGGAAACGGCCGGAACTACCGGAAACTCCCGCTGCGCCGCCGTCGTCGACCGCGCAGTGAGGCGTCCAGGGAGAGGACGGAGGCACCCGCGAGGATCAGCGGAATCCACGCCATCAGGTAGGGAAGATCATTGCCGTAGTAGTACGGATCGGAGGACCAGCTCACGGTCAGCCACAGGCTCAGGGAGATCAGTGCGCCGCCGAGTGCGGCGAGGCGGGCGAGCAGCCCGATCAGGGTGCCGATGCCGACCGCCAGCTCACCGAAGGCGATCGCGTACCCGAAGCCCACCGGGCTCTTGAGGGACAGGTCGACCAGGGCCGGGATGGCCGAGCTGTCGCGGACCCCGCGCATCATGTCGCCGATGGAGCCGGCGCCGGAGTCCTTCAGGAAGGCGCTGTCGGTGAGTTTGTCCAGGCCGGCGTAGATGAAGGTGACGCCGAGGAAGATCCGTAGCGGGAGCAGGGCGTACCGGGTGGCGGTGTCCCGCCAGTCGCCGCCGCCTCCCGCGTAGGGGGTGTGCGTGTCCGTCCGTATGCCGTGAGTCATCGTTCTCAGCCGCCTCTCGCCCGCCGTGCCGTGACTCCTCGAAAAACGATACGTACGGGAGGGAAGCTCCACTCATTCCGGTCCGGCCAGTTTTTCCGGCTTGGCCCGCTTCGACGCCGGCTCCCCGCGGTGAGGGGGTCGGGCGGCCGGTCGGTCAGTCCGTCACGTCGATCGCGTAGCGGTTGGTCTCCACGCCCGCCGCCGTCACCACCTGGACCTCCACCCGCCCCGGTTCCACGTCGGCCGGCACCGGCACGGTGAGGACCGCGTCCGTGGGGTTGCTGAAACCGCCGGCCACCGGCACCAGCGGGACGTGGACATGCACGGCGCCGATGCGTACGACCATCCGCGACAGCCGTTCGGCGGTCTGCGCGCCCGGCGGTACGAAGGCCGCCCCGCGGATCTCGATGTCGTCGCCTGTGCGGATCGGCCCGTCCAGGTCGCCGGCCTCCCGGGAGCGCACCACGGAGAGGATCACCGGCCGGCCGCCCTCGGCGTACTTTCCGGCCACGTAGGTCGCCGCCGACACCAGCACCACCACCGCCAGTCCCCAGGGCAGGTCCGGGAGTTGGTCGGGCCGCCGGGCCAGCCGGACGGCCGCGAACAGCAGGGCGACAGCACTGACCACGACGTACTGGATGTCGGCGAGGCTTCCGCGGCCCGCGTCGTCGGTGAGCAGGTCGGCGGCGCGCGGCCGGTGCGCGCGCACCTTCTGCAGCCGCTGCCCCAGCACCCGCAGTCCGACCACCCGCCGGACCAGCACCGCGATCCCGCAGACCACGGCGAGCACGGTCACCACCCCCGCGCCACGGGCCAGTTCGAGCCCGTCGATCAGCGCGTCGCGCTGCGCGTGTCCGGAGGCCGCCGCGAGCCGCCCCACCAGCACGAGCACGGCGTACACGACGAACAGCACCCAGGCCGCCGCCACCGCGCGTGAGGTCGACAGCCGGTTGTCCTCACCGATCACGGGTGCCAGCGCCCCGCCGCGCGCCCGGTGCAGCCACGAGGCCGCCGTCAGCGCACCGGCCACGAGCAGGGCCGCGAGGAGTCCGGCGGTGCGCGCCGTCGACCAGCCGGCGCCGATCGCCGTGAGCGCCTGCACCAGGAGCAGCACGACGACCGCCGACCACACGGTGAACGCGGTACGGCGCCACAGCCGCGCCAGCCATGCCTCGCCCTCGGCCCGGCCGCGCTCGGCGACGTGTTCCGCGGACTGGGTCAGCTCCTCGGAGACCCACTGGCGGGAGGCCGACGCCGAGTGGGCCACGGCCGCCGGCACCCCCTGCCCGGCCGCGAACCCGTCCCGCAGCACCAGGAATTCGGCGACGGCCCGCCGATGCCCCGCACGCGCCCCGTGCGGGCAGTTCCCGCAGGTGCAGCCACCCCCGTGGGCAGCCGCGTCCGCGCTCTGTCTCGCCTCCTGCACCGCCACGCCCGACGCCCGCCTTCCCCGCTACCTGCATGATCGGCGGCCCCTGAGGGATCCGGCCGCCGGCCGCTGGGCAACTCCCCCGCGATGACAGCGAATTGTGCCCTACGGCACACCCCCCGTGTCCGGCAGGTCTGGTCGGCGCGGGGTGAAGTGGCCGCCGCCGTGTTGACCTGGCTGCGAGAATTTCCCCATGGCCGAGATCATCCAGCGTGACGGGGCCTGGGCCTTCGACGGCAGCACGGTCCGGATCACGCCGGGACTCCACCGCTCCGTGCCCCTGTTCCGGCAGACGTACGGTGAGGTCGCCGTACCGCTGGAGGCGATCTCCGGGGTGGCCTTCGAGCCGGAACGGCGGCGGGGCCGGCTGCGGATGCGGCTGCGGGAGGGCGCGGACCCGCTCCTCCAGGCGACCGGGGGCCGGCTGCCCGACCCGGCGGATCCCTACCGGCTGGCCGTGGACGTCGACCGGGCCGGGGTCGCGGAGTACGTGGCCGAGGAGATCAGGCACGCCCTGCTCCTGGACCAGATCCCCAAGGAGCCCACCGGGAGCTATCTGCTGCCGGGGCCGCCCGTCCCGGTCTCGGTCCGCTCCTCCGACGGCACGGTCTCCTTCGACGGCGCCCAGGTGCGCATCGACTGGGCGGACACCTCCGACCGCGTCAAGCGCGCGACCGGCCCGCGGATCATCTCGGTGGCCGACGTGGTGCGCGTCGAGTGGCTGCCCAACTCCGGTTACGCGGACGGCTTCCTGCGGTTCGCGACCCGTGAGACCGCGTTCTCCAAGCTGCCGCCGGAGAAGGACCCGTACGCCCTCGACCTGTGGGGCAGCACCCGCCGCGACCTGCTCACGGCGCTGGTGGCGGCCGCGGTCACGGCCCGCCTGCCGCACCCTTCCACCCAGGCCGTGGGCCACTCGGGGGACGGGCCGGGGTCGGCGGTGTCCGTGCCGCCTCCGGCCGACCATCACGACGTACTGCTGCGGCGCCTGCGGGAGTTGGGCGAACTGCACCGGGACGGGGTGCTGACGGACGAGGAGTTCGCGGTGACGAAGGCCGCGGTGTTGCGGGGGTTCTGACCCGGCGCACGCGTAGGCCCGGCGCCGGACTGCGCGCCCTCAGCTCAGCAGGTCCGGTTCGGAGCGGCTGATGTCCTGCCACAGCGGCTGGTAGTTGATCCAGGCGACGAGGTCCCCGCCGAGCTGTTCCCGGGTCGCGACCGCCGCCTTGTGGTCGATGACCACGGGACGGCCGGCCGCCTTCGCGGCGAGCTGCACCTGGGCGGAGCGTTCCATGGACAGGAACCACCAGGCCGCCGCGTCCACCGAGTCGCCGACCGTCAGCAGTCCGTGGTTGCGCAGTACGAGCGCCTTGTGCGAGCCGAGCGCGCTCGCGATCCGGCGGCCCTCGACGGCGTCGACGGCGACCCCGGTGTAGGCGTCGTACAGGGCGTGGTCCTCGTAGAACGCGCAGCTCTCCTGGGTGAGGGGGTCGAGCAGGTCGCCGAGCGCGGCGAGGGCCCGGCCGTACACCGAGTGGCAGTGGGCGACCGCGACGACGTCGGGACGGGCGGCGTGCACCTGGGCGTGGACGGTGAACGCGGCCTGGTTGACGTGGTAGCGGCCCTCTATCACCTGTCCGTCGGTGTTGGCGAGGACCAGGTCGCTCACCGTGACGTGCTTGAACGGCATACCGAACGGGTTGACCCAGAAACAGTCGCTGAACTCCGGGTCGCGCGCGGTGATGTGCCCCGACACCCCGTCCTCGAAGCCGCGCGCCCCGAAGATCCGCAGCGCGCCCGCGAGCCGCTCCTTGCGGTGTCGGCGCTCGTCGTCGACCGAGTCGTGCATCGGCGGCATCGCGAACCGGAGCCGGTCGGTGGGCAGCGGCGGGGGTGGAGTGGGCCCGGGCATAGGTCCTCCAGCACTGGGTGGGTGTACGGGGCGGAAGTTACCGTCGGTCAGCGCAGGAGAACAGGGATGTTATGCAAACATGACGTTCGCAACGGAAATGCGCTACGCCCGCCGGGACCCCCGAGGGTGATACCGGACAGAAGATGTCGGGTATCGGCGCCACACTGGCCGTATGAGCGGTACGAACTGGACGGCCTTCACGGCCGCGGCGCCCGAACTCGCCAGAACCGTCGAGGAGCGCTTCGGCGCCTTCACCCATCACACCCTCGCGACCCTCCGCCGGGACGGCTCGCCCCGCACCACCGGCCTGGAGGTGCGTTTCCTGCGCGGTGAGCTGTGGCTCGGCATGATGCCCGGCTCGCTCAAGGCGCTGGACCTGCGCCGCGACCCGCGCTTCGCGCTCCAGGCGAACCCCGGGGACGGCACCGGCATGGGCGGCGGTGACGTGCGGGTCGGCGGCCGGGCGGTCGAGGTGACGGACCCGGCGGCGAAGGCCGGATACGTGGAAGAGGTGGAACCGCCGGAGCCGTTCCACCTCTTCCGCACCGAGCTGACGGAGGTCGTGCGCACCCGCGTCGAGGACGACACGTATCTGGTCGTCGAGGTCTGGAAGCCGGGAGAGCCGCTGCGGACCCTCAGGCGGACCTGACCCCGACCGCCGGGGGGACTACTCCCACTCGATGGTGCCCGGCGGCTTCGAGGTCACGTCGAGGACGACCCGGTTGACGTCGGCGACCTCGTTGGTGATGCGGGTCGAGATCTTGGCGAGGACCTCGTAGGGCAGACGCGACCAGTCGGCCGTCATGGCGTCCTCGGAGGAGACCGGGCGCAGCACGATCGGGTGGCCGTAGGTGCGGCCGTCGCCCTGGACACCGACGCTGCGGACGTCCGCGAGCAGCACCACCGGGCACTGCCAGATGTCACGGTCGAGGCCGGCCGCCGTCAGCTCCTCGCGGGCGATGGCGTCGGCCTCGCGGAGCAGGTCGAGCCGCTCCCTGGTGACCTCGCCGACGATCCGGATGCCGAGGCCGGGGCCGGGGAACGGCTGGCGCTGGACGATCTCGTCCGGCAGGCCGAGCTCCTGGCCGACCATCCGGACCTCGTCCTTGAACAGCTTGCGCAGCGGCTCGATCAGCTGGAACTCGAGGTCCTCGGGGAGGCCGCCCACGTTGTGGTGGGACTTGATGTTGGCGGTGCCGCTGCCGCCACCGGACTCGACCACGTCCGGGTAGAGGGTGCCCTGGACCAGGAAGGCGACCTCGGGACCCTCGTCCGCGATGATCTCCGCCTGCGCCTGCTCGAAGACGCGGATGAACTCCCGCCCGATGATCTTGCGCTTCTGCTCGGGGTCGGAGACGCCCTTGAGCGCGGTGAGGAAGCGCTCCTCGGCGTCGACGACCTTGAGCTGGACGCCGGTCGCGGCGACGAAGTCCTTCTCGACCTGCTCGGTCTCGCCCTTGCGCATCAGGCCGTGGTCGACGTACACGCAGGTCAGCTGCGAGCCGATGGCCTTCTGCACCAGGGCGGCGGCGACCGCGGAGTCCACGCCGCCGGACAGGCCGCAGATGGCGCGCCTGTCGCCGACCTGCTCGCGGATGTGCGCCACCTGCTCGTCGATGACGTTGCCGGTGGTCCAGTCCGGGGTGAGGCCCGCGCCGCGGTACAGGAAGTGCTCCAGCACCTGCTGGCCGTGCGTGGAGTGCATGACCTCGGGGTGGTACTGGACGCCGTAGAGCCGCTTCTCGTCGTTCTCGAAGGCGGCGACCGGGACGACGTCCGTGGACGCCGTGACGGAGAAGCCCTCGGGGGCGGCGGAGCAGGCGTCGCCGTGGGACATCCACACCGACTGCTCGTCCGGGGTGCCCTCGAACAGCGTCGAGCCGGACTTCGAGACGTGCAGCGGGGTCCGGCCGTACTCGCGGGCGCCGGTGTTGTCGACCGTGCCGCCGAGGGCGGTGGCCATCAGCTGGAAGCCGTAGCACATGCCGAAGACGGGGACGCCGGACTCGAAGAGCTCGCGGTCGAGGCGGGGGGCGCCCTCCGCGTAGACCGACGAGGGGCCGCCCGACAGGATGATCGCCGCCGGGTTCCTGGCGAGCATCTCCTGGACCGGCGTGGTGCTCGGCACGATCTCGCTGTAGACCCGGGCCTCGCGGACACGACGGGCGATGAGCTGGGCGTACTGCGCGCCGAAGTCGACGACCAGGACGGTGTCGGGGGCGGCGGGGGACGCTTCTGGCACGGTTTGCCTTCCGGCGGTGAGCAAGGGTGTCTGCCGACGATTCTACCGGGGGTCCGGGTGGGGGCGCCGCCTGCCTGGTTTCGCCCCCGCCGACCCTTCCCGTCCCGTCCCCGGGGCCGCGCCCCCGGGCCCCGCTTCGGCCTACGGTCTCGTCCTCAGGCGCCGGACGGGCTGGAGACGGGAGTCGCTCCCGTGCATACTGGGCCCATGCTCACGCACGCGACCTTCCTCTTTACCTATGGCAACCGGCCCGCCGGATGCCATGGTCGTGCTGCTTGAGCAACTGACAAGCGACTTCCCAGGCGCCCCGGGCCGACAAGGCCCGGGGCGCCTGTCGTTTTCCCGGGTCCCGCCGTTCCGTGGGCGACCGACCGCCCCCTCGAAGGAGCCCCCATGACCGCGACCGACGTGACCGGCGCCCGTACCCCCGAGGCCGCCGAGGTGATCGGTGACGCCCGGGCGCGCATCGACGCGCTCGACGACCGGATCATCGGCCTCGTCCAGGAACGCGTGGCCGTGTCCGCCGTCATCCAGGACGCCCGCATCGCCTCCGGCGGCCGGCGCGTGAACCTCTCCCGGGAGATGGAGGTCCTCGGCCACTACAGGGAGGCGCTGGGCAGGCCCGGCACGTCCCTCGCCATGACGCTCCTGGAGCTGTGCCGGGGTCGCATCTGAGTTCGGGCCCGCTCTCACCCGTACGGCGCGTGACCGCGGCGCGAAGCCCTTCGTTGGTCCCGGTGTCCGTGCCAGCCAGGGGCGGGCCCGAAAGAACCACGCGTGGCTCACTGGGGCGATGAGACGTACGGGTCGTGCCGTACGTCGTGGGACCTCGTCCCGGACAAGTGACCGGACGGCAGGGGACAGCAGCCCGGTCACCCAGGAACGGTCGGCTCCGGGGACGCCCGGGGCCGTCCGGCGGACAGCACACAGACCCGCGGGAGCCCGGCCGGCCACCCGCACCCCGGAGGCGGCGCGACCCCCCTGCGCCGCCCGCCAGGCACCGGCGCTGCCCTGACGTCGGTGCTGACGAGCGAAGGGCCCCGCGGCTCCGCCCCGCGGGGCCCTTCGCATGCCCGCCTCCGGCCCGGCGTCCGCGCGCCGGCGGCCCGAAAACTTTTCGTGGGTGCGAACGCAACCATTCACGGCCGTCACGGATCAAACCCTGTGAACCAGGGGCCACACCCCTCGGAGAAGGACCTGCGCTCGGAGGGGGGCGCAGGTCCTTCTTCCTGCCCGGAGCGCGCCGGGCGCTACTTCTTCGGCGGCACCGCCGGCATCCCGAGGAACGGCAGCCGCAGCGCGCCGAACGCCTCAGCGGGGACGGCCGGCGCCTTGGGCTCGACCGGCTGAAGACGTTCGTAGGCCGCCGACTGCGCCGGCCGCGGGTCGCTCTCGCCCTTGTTCGGCCAGTACGACATCGCCCGCTCGGCCTGCGCGGTGATCGTCAGGGACGGGTTGACTCCCAGGTTGGCCGAGACCGCGGCGCCGTCGACGACCGAGATGCCGGGGTGGCCGTACAGACGGTGGTACGGGTCGATCACGCCGGTCTCGCGGGAGGAGCCGATCGGGCAGCCGCCGAGGAAGTGGGCGGTGAGCGGGGTGCCCATGAGCTCGCCCACGTTCGAGCCGGCGAAGCCGTTGATCTCGGCGGCGAGGGCGGCCGCTCCCTCCGAGGCCGCCCTGATCTGCTTGGGGTTCGGCGACCCGTGGCCCTGCCTGGCCGTCAGCAGGCCCTTGCCCACGCCGTCCGCCTTGAGGTGCGTGGTGAGCGAGTTGTCCAGGGACTGCATCACCAGGCCGATGATGGTCCGCTCGGACCAGCGGCGGTTGGAGAGGGAACGCAGCACGAGGACCGGGTGCCGGGCGGCGTTGCGCAGCCAGGCCGCGGCCCGCGACGCGCCCTCCGCGTAGGGGACCTGGAGGATCGACAGGCCGCCCATCGAGTTGGAGCCCTTGCCGTACCGGACCGGCTCGATGTGGGTGTTGGCGTCGGGGTGGATCGAGGAGGTGATGGCGACCCCGCGGGTGAAGTCTGCCCTCGGTTCGCCGGTGGCCCTGCGGTAGCGCCGGTCGCTGGTCTGCGCGCCCACCAGCGCCTCGGAGTTGGTGCGGGTCAGCTCGCCCAGCCGGTCCGAGAGGTGGGGCAGCTGGCCGCCCGCCTTCATGCGGTGCAGCAGGGTCTGGGTGCCGTAGGTGCCGGCGGCGAGGACGACCCGGCGGGCCTTGAAGGTGCGGCCCTGACCCTTGCGGCGGTCGTCGGTGGGGAGGGTGGCGACGGCGTAGCCGCCCTGCGAGTCGTCGGTGACCGACACGACGGTGGTCAGCGGATGCACGACCGCGCCCGCCTTCTCGGCGAGGTACAGGTAGTTCTCGTTGAGGGTGTTCTTCGCGCCGTGCCGGCAGCCGGTCATGCACTCGCCGCACTCGGTGCAGGCCCTGCGGTCGGGGCCCGCGCCGCCGAAGTAGGGGTCCGCCACCTGCTCGCCGGGCGCCGCCCGCACCGTGTGGTCGGCGTCCTCGCCGTCGCCGAAGAACACCCCGACGGGCGCCATGTGGAAGGTGTCGCCGACCCCCATCCGCTGGGCGGCCGCCTTGAGGTGCACGTCGGACGGGGTCATCGTCGGGTTGAGCCGTACGCCGAGCATGCGCCGCGCCTGGTCGTAGTACGGCTCCAGCTCCGCCTGCCAGTCGGTGATGTCACGCCACTGCGGGTCCTCGAAGAACGGCTTCGGCGGTACGTAGAGGGTGTTGGCGTAGTTGAGGGAGCCGCCGCCGACGCCCGCGCCGGCCAGGACCATGACGTTGCCCAGCAGGTGGATGCGCTGGAGGCCGTACATGCGCAGGCGCGGCGCCCACAGGTAGTTCTTGAGGTCCCAGGAGTTCTTCGGCAGGGACTCGCGGGTGAAGCGGCGGCCGGCCTCCAGGACGCCGACGGTGTAGCCCTTCTCCGTGAGGCGCAGGGCGGTCACCGAGCCGCCGAAGCCGGATCCGACGACGATGACGTCGTAGTCGTAGGCGTCCTGGGGCACGTGGGCTCCTCGTTGAGTGTCCGTGCGGGTTGTCTGTGGTCGGTCGCGCGGCTCCCCGGGAGGGCGCCCAGTGCCGCCGCGGGGGGGGGGGGGGGGGGGGGGGGGGGGGGGGGGGGCGGAGGGGGGGGGGGGGGGGGGGGGGGGGGGGGGGGGGGGGGGGGGGGGGGGGGGACGT
>NZ_JBWKDW010000003.1:306803-339258 GCF_056435735.1 Streptomyces sp. NPDC043878 | reverse complement strand
TCTTCTTTTTTTTTCGTTTTTTTTTTTTTTTTTCTTCCCTCCCCCCCCCCCCCCCCCCCCCCCCCCCCCCCCCCCCCCCCCCCCCCCCCCCCCCCCCCCCCCCCCCCCGCCGCGGCACTAGCGGAACCGGAACGCCTTCATGAGCCGCAGGCTCCGGCTCATGAACGCCGCGTACTTCTCGTCGTCCATGCCGAGCGACGGGGCCATCGGCAGCAGCCGCTGCTGGGCGACCGTCTGCGCCTCGGTGTACTTGAGGATGCCCTCGGAGCCGTGCCGGCGGCCGAGACCGGATTCCTTCATGCCGCCCATCGGCGACTGGACGCTGCCGTACGCGGGCGCGTAGCCCTCGTTGACGTTCACCGTTCCCGTGCGCAGGCGGGAGGCGACCGCGCGGCCGCGCCGGCCGTCCTTCGTCCAGACCGACGAGTTCAGGCCGTACGGCGTGGAGTTGGCGAGCTCGACGGCCTCGTCCTCGGTCGCGAAGCGGTAGACCGACACCACCGGGCCGAAGGTCTCCTCGGAGCAGACCGACATGGGGGCCTCGACGCCGTCGAGGATGGTCGGCTCGAAGAAGTAGGGGCCGACGTCCGGGCGGGCGACCCCGCCGGCGACGAGCCGGGCGCCCTTGGCGACGGCCTCGTCGACGTGCCGGGTGACCGTCTCCAGCTGGCGTTCGCCCACCAGCGAGCCCATGTCGGCGCCGTAGGCGAGGGACGTGCCGAGCCGCATCGCCTTCGTGCGGGCGGCGAAGCGCTCCAGGAAGGCGTCCGCGATCGACTCGTGGACGTACAACCGCTCGATGGAGATGCACAGTTGGCCGGCGGAGGAGAAGCAGGCGCGGACCGCGCCCGCGGCCGCCTTCTCGATGTCGGCGTCCTCCAGCACCACCATGGCGTTCTTGCCGCCCAGTTCGAGGGAGACGCCGATCAGGCGGGCGGCGGCGCCCTGGGCGACCTCGCGGCCGGTGCGGGTGGAGCCGGTGAAGGAGACGTAGTCGGCGTGCCGGACGACCTCGGGGCCGACCACGGGACCCTCGCCGAGGACGACCTGGAAGACGTCGGCGGGCAGTCCCGCCTCGATCAGCAGGTCGCGCGCCCACAGGGCGGTCAGACAGGTCTCGGTGTCCGGCTTCATGACGACCGCGTTGCCCGCCACGAACGCGGGGAGCGCGTCGCCGACCGACAGCTCCAGGGGGTAGTTCCAGGGCGCGATCTGGCCGACCACTCCGCGCGGGTGGCGCAGTTCGGTGGCCTTGGTCAGGGCCGGTACGGCGCCGGCGTGCCGCTTGGGCCGCAGGTAGGCGGGGGCCCTGCGGCCGTAGTGGCGGGCCGCGACGGCGACGGCCTGGACCTCCTCGTGGGCGTGCAGCCGCGCCTTGCCGGTCTCCAGCTGGATCAGGTCGAGCACCTCGGCCTGCCGCTCCAGCACCAGGTCGTGGAAGCGCAGGAGGACGGCGGCGCGCTGCCGGACCGGGGTCCGCTCCCACACCTGTTGGGCCGCGCGGGCCGAGGCGTAGGCCTTCTGTACGTCCTCGGGCGTGGACTCGGGCAGGTCGGCCAGCTTCTCGCCGGTGAACGGCGTGTGGTTGGCGGTCCGGCCCGAGCCGACGACCCCCTTGGTCAGCTGGGCGACCAGCTCGGGCGTCACCACGTCGGCGGCGGTGCGGGCGCCCTCCGGAGCGGGGGCGAGAGGATTCGTGCCGGTCTTGGCCGGGGCCTGCGCGTCCGTCATGAGCCGCAGGGTATGCCGGGGCGGAGACTTTTGGTACCCGTCGGTAATGGTGATTCACCGGCCGCACACATGACGCCAGTGGTCACTGGCAACGAACTCGCTGATCAGCGGGTTGTGCGGGAGCGAGAGGTCCGCGATCCGCGTCTGCCGGTTCCTCCGCGGGCGAGGCGGTCGGCGTGGGTCAGCCCCGCCACGGCACCGGCGCGAGCGCCCCGTCCTCACGCCGGACCTCCACCACGCCCGTTCCGCCGAAGTGCGCCGGGATCACCAGCTCCCCCTGGTCGGCGGCGCGTTCCAGGACCCGTCGGCGGGTGGTGGCGGCCTGCCGCGGGTCGAGGCAGAAGCAGCTGCTGCACGCGGGGTGCAGGACCTGCACCGGGCTGTGCAGCAGGTCCCCGACGAACGCGGCCCGTTCGCCGCGCGAGGCGACCCTCAGCACCGAGGAACCGGGGGTGTGTCCGGGGGCGGACTCCAGGGTCAGGTGCGCGTCGATCCGGTGCTCCCCGTCCCAGGGGTCGGCCTGTCCGGCGCGGTGCACGGGGGCGATGCTGTCCTCGTGGATCAGCCGGTCGTCGAGGCGCACGCCACCGCCGTATCCGCCCTCGGGCCCGAAGTGCGCGTCGTCGGCGGCCGGCAGGAGGTAGCGGGCGTTCGGGAACAGGGGCTGCCACACCCCGTCGACGTCATGGGTGTTCCAGCCGACGTGGTCCCCGTGGATGTGCGTGTTCACGACGACGTCGACGTCCTGCGGGCGTACGCCGGCCCGGGCGAGGCGGCCGGGGAGGTCGCCCCGCTGCCGGTGGAAGAGGGGGTTGCCGGGCCGTTCCCGCCCGTTGCCCACGCCGGTGTCGACCAGGACGGTCCGGCCGGCGCTGCGCAGCACCCAGGTCTGGAGCGCCAGCACGGCACGGTCGCTGTCGGGCTCCCAGTGGTCGGGGGCGAGCAGGTCCCGGTTGTCCGTCCACACCTCGGGACCGCAGCCGGGGACGACGTCCCGCGCCGGCAGGAACGGCACCCGCCACTCGACGACCCGGACGACCTCGACGTCCCCGATCACGAAGCTCTCCACGCTCTCATCAGCCATACCCACGAGCCTAGGGATCCCGGACGAGCGTTTCGATGACTGATCGGCTCTTCTGAATACGTGAGCGTCTCATCCCTGACGCGCGGCAGGTCTACGCTGATGCCATGGACGTGGTCAGTGACGCGATCTCCGCGGTACGCGCCGGGCGCCCCTCCTCGAACCGGCTGACCGTGCGCGGGAGCTGGTGCACGCGGCTCGCGCCGTACGAGGGCGCCGGCTTCCACGTCGTCCTGTCCGGCGGCTGCTCACTGCTGCCGGACGGGGGCGGCGAGCCGGTCGCCCTGGGGGCGGGGGACGTCGTCCTGCTGCCGCACGGGGCCGGGCACGTCCTCGCCGACGGACCCGTGGACGCGGCGCGGGCGGAACGGGCCGTGCCGTTCGAGGCGCTGACCGACCCCGGCGCGCTCCCGTTCGGGGAGGGCCGGGAGGTGGAACTGCTCTGCGGCAAGTACCGGCTCGACCGCAGCCGGGTGCACCCCCTGATGGCGGAGCTGCCGCAGGTCGTCCACCTGCCGAACCGGATCGGCGCCCACCCCGAACTCCGGTCCGCCGTGGACCTGTTGGCGCGGGAGCTGGACCAGCGGCGGCCCGGCTCGTGTCTGGCCCTGCCGAGCCTGCTCGACCTGCTGCTCGTCTACATGGTCCGCGCGTGGATGGCGCAGGCACGGACGGGCGCCTGGCCCGGCGTGCTCAGCGACCCGGTGACGACGGCCGCGCTGCGCGCCCTGCACACCGAGCCGGCCGCGCCCTGGACCGTCGACCGGCTGGCCGCCGAGGCGGGGGTCTCCCGCGCGACGCTCGCCCGCCGCTTCACCTCCCTGGTCGGCCGCCCGCCCATGGCGTATCTGGCCTGGTGGCGCCTGACCCTGGCGGCCACCCGGCTGCGCGCCTCGGACGCCCCGCTGGCGACGGTGGCCCGGGAGGCGGGGTACGGCAGCCCGTACGCCCTCTCGCACGCGTTCAGCCGCGAGTTCGGGACGACACCCGGGAGGTACCGGGAGTCGGCCGGGGACCGGGGGCGGTGACGCGGTCGCCCGCGCCTGGCGCAGGCGTCGTTGACGTCATCGTCCGCGGGCGAAGGTGTCCACGGCCACGTCGAAGTACTCCTTCGCCTCCCGCACCTTGCCGACGGGGGCCGACACCCACACGTCGTAGAGCCGGCCGCCCTCCTCCCAGCACAGGTCGTAGGTGTGCCGGGGGCCCTCCGCCGCGCTGAAGCCGTTCCAGGTGAACTCCCAGAGGGCGGCCGGGCGGGCGCGGTGCGTGGTCTCCGTGACCCGGCCGTCGTGGTAACCGGGGTTGGACGAGGGGCCGTCGGCCGCCGCGCGCCGCATCACCCCGGCCGGGCCGCCCGGTCCGGGGGCGGCGACCTTGATGCCGAGGCGGAAGGTCTCTCCCGGCGACAGGTAGAACACGCGCTGCCCCTGCGGCTCGCGGGTGAAGCCGTCGGGCACGGCGAGGGTGAAGCCGGCCGGGTCCTCGGCGGTGCGGTAACCCGACGGCGCGGGCGAGCCCGCGGCGGGCGTCCCGGCACCGGCCGGCCTGCTGGAACGCGTCGCGGGCGAGACCCCGGAGGCCGGCCCGGTCACCGATCCGGACGGCCGCGCCGACCGGCTCGCGGACGGGCTCGCCGGCCGGCTGGCGGACGGGCTCGCCGACGTCACCGACGCCCCCGGCCCCGAGCTCACCGGCGTACCGCCCCCACCGCCCCCGCCCCGCTTCACCAGCAGCGCCGCCGCGGACACCCCCGCCCCCGCCATCGCGGCGACCAGCAGCGCGGCCACCAGCACACCCCGGGTGGAGTACGTCCTGCGGGGCGGCACCGGCTCCGCGGCGGTCGGCGCCGGTTCCTGCCGGGGCAGGTCCGGCCGCGTCGGCGTGTACCCGGGCGGCGGCACCGGCGTCCGGCCCGTGTCCCGGAAGTCGCGCAGCATCCGCTCCGCCTGAGCCGCGTCCAGCCGCCGTTCGGGATCGCGCTCCAGCAGCCCCCGTACGACGGGAAGCAGCGGGCCGGCCTGCGCGGGCGGGCGGATCTCGTCGAAGACCACCGCGTGCAGGATGCCGCCCAGCGAGTCGCGCCGGAACGGCGATTCGCCGCTCAGGACCGTGCACAGCAGCGCGCCCAGCGACCACAGGTCGGACTCCGGGCCGGTTCTCGCCCCCGACATCCGCTCGGGCGCGGTGTACTCGGGCGACCCGACGAACGACCCGGTCTCGGTGAGCGTGGTGGCCCCGGCGACCTGGGCGATACCGAAGTCGGTGAGCACGACCCGGTCGGTGTCGGCCTCCAGCAGGACGTTCGCGGGCTTGATGTCACGGTGCAGGACACCCGCCGCGTGCGCCGTGCGCAGCGCGCTCAGCAGTCCGATGCCGATGCGGGCGGCCTCGGCGGCTTCGACCGGGCCGCGCGCGGAGATACGGTCGGCGAGCGAGCCGCCGCCGATCAGGTCCATCACGATGTACGGGCGTTCGTCGTGCTCGACGACGTCGTGGACCACGATGATGTGCGGGTGCCGCAACTGGGCGACCGCCCGCGCCTCGCGGAGGGTGCGGTCACGCTGCCGCCGGGCCTCCTCCTCGGAGAGCGTGTCGTCGAGGGGGATCTCCTTCACCGCCACCTGCCTGCCCAGCAGTTGGTCGGTGGCCCGCCACACCACGCCCATGCCACCGCGCCCGAGCCGCTTCTCCAGCCGGTAACGCCCGGCGATGACGCGGGCGTTGTCCCCCTCGGTCCCCATGCGCCCCATCATGCCGCACCGGACGGACACCCTCCGGGTCGGCGACCGGCCAACTCCGGGGAGCGGACCGGGGTCCGCCGTCAGGAGCTGCGCGGCTGCCAGCCCTGGAGCACCGCCGTGAACCGCCGGCTCGTGGTCTCCCAGTCCGCCGCGGGCGAGGACATGTAGATCGCGTACTCGACACCGTCCCGGGCCACGTACGTCTCCTCGACGGCCCGGCGCGGCCCCGGGAAGGGGGTGTCCTTGGCCAGCGCGGTCCACGTGTACTCCCACCGGGAGCCGTCGCGGTCCCGGTAGAGGTTCTTCTCCAGTGTCACCCGCCGGTAGTCGAGCAGCCGCTGCACCTGTTCCTCCAGGTCCAGTTGGTGCGAGTGGCCGTCGGCGAAGTCGGGTGAGGGGTCGACGGCGATGCGGACGAAGTGCTCGCCGCCGTCGGGCGAGTAGTCGATCTGGTCGATGCCGCCCGTGGTGCTGGCGACCGTTCGTGTCCAGCCCGCGGGCAGATAGAGACTGAAGCCGTCGGGGTCGTCCACCTTGACCCAGTCCGCGGGCACGGTGCCGTCGGGGCTCGCCGTGTTCCCGCCCGTCGCGTCCGGACTGCCGCCGCCGCTGCGGCTGGGACTCGGACCGGTGCTCCGGCTCTGGCTCGTGCTCGGTGTCGGCCCGTCGGCGGTGCCCTTCCCGCGCTCCGCGTCCCACGCCTGCAGTCCGACCACGGTGGCCCCGCCGACGAGCGCGGCCAGGACGGCCACGAGGGCGCGGGTGCGCCACCGCCGCCGTCCGGGCGGGGGCGTGTGACCGACGCCCTTCGGCCCGTAGGGCCCCCCGGCAACCGGGCCGTACGACGTGGGTCCCCCCGCCGGGTACGACGCGGAGGTCGCCGCCGGGTACGGCGTCGAGGTCGCCGAGGGGTACGGCGTGGCGGCGGGCCCCGTGGGCGGGCCGGTCGGCCCGGTGCGGGAGTCGCGTTCGTGCGGGGGACCGCCGTACTGCGTCGGCACGTACGCCTGCGCCTCGTCCGGCCGGCGCCCCTCCGCGGCCTGCGCGAGCAGGTGCTCGGCCGCGGAGACGTCCGGCCGTTCCGCGGGGTCCTTGTGCAGCAGCGCCGCGATGACGGGCGCGAGCGGACCGGCGTGTGACGGGTCGGGCATCTCCTCCTCGACCACGGCCTGCATGGTCGTCAGCGGCGAGGTGCGGCGGAACGGCGACCTGCCCTCCACCGCCGTGTACAGCGTGGCGCCGAGCGCCCACAGGTCCGAGGACGGCCCCGGGTCGTGGCCGCGGACTCGCTCGGGGGCGAGGTAGTCGACCGAACCGACGACCTCTCCCGTGCGGGTGATCGTGGAGTCGCCCTCGATCTGCGCGATGCCGAAGTCGGTGAGGAGCACGCGTCCGTCGTGGCCTATGAGCACGTTGCCGGGCTTCACGTCGCGGTGCAGCACGCCGGCCGCGTGGGCGGCGCGCAGCGCGCGCAGCACCCACAGTCCGATCCGCGCGGCCTCCGCCGGCTCCAGGCGCCCCCGCTCCTTGACCGCGTCGGCCAGCGAGTGGCCCTCGACCAGTTCCATCACGATCCACGGCCGGCCGTCGTGCTCCAGCACGTCGTGCACGGTGACCACGGCGGAGTGGTTGATCCGGGCCGCCGCGCGGGCCTCCGCACGGGTACGGGCCAGCAGCCTCGGCCGCTCGGACTCCGACACGTACAGCGCGGCCGTCAACTCCTTGATGGCGACGGCCCGATGCAGCACCTCATCGTGCGCACGCCACACCCGGCCCATGCCGCCGCTGCCGATCGCGTCGGCGAGCCGATAGCGCCCCGCGAGGAGCAGGCCCTGCATCTGATTCACGTTGCCCCGCAATGCTCTTGACTGAGTCAGATTAAGGAGCGGCCCGCACCGAGGGAACCTGGGGCGCGCCAAGGAGACCGCACTGTGACGGTTGTCGCTTCTCGGGGCTGGAGTAAACCGTCCGGCCCTCCGCCGCGTACGTCACCCACCGCGGAGGTGAATCGTCAGCCGGTGACCTGATATGTCGCCGACGCCTGCTCGTACAGCCGTGTCACCTCGTCCCGTTCGGCCTCCGGACCGCGCACCTGCACCACGTGGTACTTCCCGCCGACCAGCAGCGCCAGGTTGCGCACGAACAGCTCCCGCCCGTCGTCGCCGGTCCAGGTGAACTGCCCCTCGGCCATGGTCCGCCCACCCACCTGAATCGTCTTCAGGCCGGTGGCGGTGGCCCAGCTGGAGTCACGGTACGGCTGGAGTTCGCGTTCCTTCTGCCGCTGGTACACCATCGGGTCGCTGCCGTTCGCGGCCGCCGAGTCCCGGCCCGGTACGAGGATCAGCTCGAAGTCGCCGTGCGTGTACAGCACCTGACCGCGCCCGTTGCCCGGGGTGCGGTTCCAGCCGTCGGCGACGGCGACCCGGAAGCCCGCCGGGTCGTCCCGCAGCGTGAACCCGTCGGCGACCTCGGGGCCGGTGGTCTGCGTCTCGGCGGAACCCGTCGACTCCGAGGGGCTGCCCGACGGGCGCGGCGAGGTCTGGTCCGGCCGGGGCTCACTGCTCGCCTCCGGGGACTGCCCGGGCGCCTGACCGGCCCCGGTGGTGGCTCCCGTCCGGTCCGCGCCGTCGGTGTCCCGCGAGCCGGCCTTCGGCATGAAGTACATGGCGTACGCGACCGCCGCGGCCAGCGCGAGCAGGATCAGCAGAATCAGGGTGCGGCCCAGGCTGCGCGGTGAACGCGCCTCCTCCCGGGCCCGCTTGTGCCGGCCGTGCGCACTGGTCGCGGGCAGCTTGGCGCGCCGCCTGCGCACCAGCTCGCCCCGGCGGCGCACGATGGGCAGCCGGCTCGCGTCGACCGGTGGCGCCGCCACGACGTGCGCGCCCGCCTCCGGCTCCGGCGCCGACCGGACCAGTGAACGCAGCCAGCCGCTCAGCTCCTCGAAGTCGATCCGCTCGGTGGGGTCCTGACGCAGCAGCGACTCCACGACCGGCCTGAGCGGCCCGCACTCCTCGGCGAACGCGGGCGGCTCGGCGCACACCAGCTGCACCAGCTCGGCCGTCGACTCCTCCGGGTACGGCGCGTGCCCCTGTACGGCCCGGAACAGCAGCGCGCCGAGCGCCCACAGGTCGGTGGCGGGGCCGATGGGCGCGGCCAGCTGCCAGTTCTCGTGGACGGGCCCCGCCTGCTCGGGCGCCCACCGCTCGGTCACCGGCCCGACCACGGCCATCCGCGCCTGCCGCGCCCGCTCGGCCGCCAGCGCGGTGGCAGGCCCGCGCCGCACCGGGGCACCGGCGGCGGGCTCGTCCCACCGGGCGGAAACACCGAGGGGCGGGGCACCGGGCGCGGGCGCCGCGCCGAGTCCGGACGGGGGAACCGGAGCGGGGGCGGAGCCCTGAGCGGGGGCGGCGGCGGAATTGCTGGGGTTGGCGGGGTGGGCTGGGTGGGCGGGGTTGCCGGGGTTGGTGCCGAAGCCGGGTGCCGCCGGGTGTCCCGGTACGGGACCGTATCCCGGCGCCACCAGGCCGTTGCCTGTCGCCGGAAGTGCCGTACGCCCTGTCGTCCCCGGTCCGTAGCCCCCGGCCGACGGCGCGGCCTCGGCTCCGCCGCGGGGCGCCGCGCCGTGCCAGGGGGCGGCGCGCACGCCGTAGGGGTCGGCGATCTGACCGGGTGGCGTGGCGCCCGGCGCCCGCTCCACACCGGTGCCGTAAGGCGACTGCGCCGACCCTCCGTTGTGCGCGGCGGGGCCGCCGTCGGAGGCGGGGCGCGCTCCGGGAAGTGCCGTGCGGCCGCTCTGCTGCGCCTCCTGGACCCGGGCCGCGGCCCGCGCCCCCGCCCGGTACGCGGCGATCGCTCCGGCCCGCGCGGCCCGGAGGTCGCCGCCGGTGTCGGGCTCCCGGCGGGCGAGCGCGCCCGCCCCGGCCGCGCCGGATGCCACCTCGGCCTCCTGCGCCGACAGCCCGCCGGCCGCCCGCGCCTCGATGGCGGCCCGCCGGGCCGCCTCGGGGTCCGCTTGTCCGCCACCGGGGCCGGCCGCCGCGGATGTCCCCGCGCCCGCGAACGGTCCGCTGCCGGGTGCGGGGCCGGATCCGAGCGCGAGGGCGGACCCGGGCGCGTTGCCGGTGGGGGGCGCGTTGCCGAAGCCCGGTGCGCGGGGGGCGCCGCCCGGCGGTCCGGGACGGCCCGACGCGCCACCGGGGGCCGGTTCGCGTCCCGCGCCGAGACCGGCGCCGGTGTCCGCCCCGCCGCTTGCGCCGTCCGTACCGGCGCCCGCGCCCCACTCACTGTCCGGGGCCGGCACCGGGTCGTACCCGCACAGCGCCTCTTCGGCGGCTCCGACGGCGAGGCCGGTCAGCATCACCCGGCCGTCGTCGCAGACGAGCACCGTGCGTGCCGTGACGTTGCGGTGCACCCAGCCGTGCGCGTGCAGCACGCGCAGGGCCATGAGGACGTCGGAGGCCACCTCGGCCGCCCGGTACGGCGTCAGCGGCTTCTCCAGCAGGAAGTCCGACAATGAGCGCGCGGCCACCCACTCGCTGACTATCCAGAGCGAACCGCCCTCGGCGAACACGTCGAAGACCTGGTCGAGCCGGGGGTGGTCGGGAATCCGGGCCGCGGCCTGCGCCGCCTCGACGGCCCGCCGGACGGCCGGCTCGGCGGGCCGCCGGGTACTGGCGCGCCCGTCGGCGGACCGCCGCGCGCCCCGGTCCCGCGTCGCGTGGCCCTCGCGGGCGGTGAAGCCGTCCGGCAGCCCTTCCGCGTCGAGCACCTCGGCCTCGACGACCTCGGGCAACGGCACCTGCCTGACGAGGACTTCCTGCCCGCTGTAGGTGTCGAAAGCCCGGCTCTCGGTGAGTTCGTACTCGTCGGACGGCGGCAGCGGCAGGCGGTAGCGGTCGGCGAGCACCCGACCCGCATAGTCGTCCACGTTGCCTCCCCCGGCCGCCCGGCTGGTCAATTCCGTTCGTGACGCGGCCCGTTCCGGATACACACCTGGATGCGTACGGTCCGCGAACATTCACGATACGTGCCGGAGGCAACCTGCAAAGAGGGGATGCCGGATCTCGCGGCCCAAAGGCGCGACCGCTTCCGTCACGACTTGGGCTTGAAGGTCTCCGTCAGGGTCCGCCAGGTGTCCTTGCGCACCCCGGTGCCCCACTTCGCGGCTTTCGCCGTGTACATCAGTGCGTATCCCTGATGGTCGTTGACGACGAACCCGCGGTCGATCGTGCGGTAGCCGGTGCCACCCTCCGAGTAGGTGAACTCCCAGTCGGCCGCGTTCCAGCCCCGGTAGCTCACCGCCTCTATCCGGATCTTCCTGTACTGCGAGCGCACCATGTAGCGCTCCTGGTTCGTCCAGTCGGCGACCGGGTCGCCCTTGGGCGCCGAGGTCCAGGCGACCAGCAACTTCTGCCCGTCGGGGCCGGCGAAACGATCTCCCGCCGCACTCGCGGACTGGTACTTCCACCCCTTGGGCAGCCCGATCGAATAACCCTGGCCGCCCCGGTACGTCGTCGTGGACGCACTGCCGTCGCCCGAGGAACCGTCCGTCTCCTTGCCGCTGTCTCCGGGCGGACTCGCCTCGGTGCCCGAGGTGTCCCCCGACCCGGAGCCGGACGATCCGGCCGAACCGGACGCGTCCGCCGACCCGCCCTTCCCGGTGCCCGCGCTCTTGTCCTCCTTGGTGGAGGGACTCGCCCCGGCCCCGGCCGTGACCTTGGAACCGCCGCCGGCCTTGGCCCCCTTCGAGCCGTCGTCGTCCCCGCCGAGGGTGAGCGCGAGAACGGTGCCGAGCACGGCGAGCGCCAGGACCACCGCGATGATCACCAGCGTCCGCCGGGGCACCACGTCGGTGAGCGGCGCCCTGGGCACGGTCCGCGGCGGCAGGTCCGGTGGCGTCATCACGGGCCACCCGGAACTCCGCCCGTTCGTCGGCGCGTTCGAGGCGCTGGTGGCGCTCGCCGCGCTGGTGACGTGCGTGGCGCTCGCGCTGGTGGTGTCCGAGCCCTTGGCCGTCGTCTCCCGCGTGCCTCGCTCGCGGGCCGCGGGCACCCGCCCCGAACCGGCGGCGCCCGCCGCCGTTCCGACAGCGGCACCCGACGCCGGGGCCGCGCCCGACCCGCCGGCCGTGTCCGGCTTCGCGGCCCCGGTCGTCTCCTTCGCGGCCGACGTGCCGGACCCACCGACACCGCCGGAGTCCGAACCGGCGGAGGCGCCGGCCGACTTGGCGCGCACCGCGGCCGCCGACCCGGCCGCCGCTCCGGCGGCCTTGCGCATGGAGCGCAGCGCACCGCGGAACCGCTCGCCCGCCTCCTCGCCCCGCCTGGTGCCGGAGGTGCCGGACCGCTCACCCGGCTGCGCCGGCAAGGGCACGACCTTGGTGGCGGCCGGCTCAGGCTCGACGGCCTTCGGCTCGGGCGCGTGCAGCACCGCGTTGAGCATGGCCCGCGCACCGGCGTCGTCGAGCCGCTGCTCGGGGTCCTTGGTGAGCAGCCCGTAGATGACGTCCCGCAGCGGCCCCGCGTTCTTGGGCTCTCCGAGCGGCTCGGTCATCACCGCCGTGAGCGTCGCGATCGCCGACCCCTTGTCGTACGGCGGCGATCCCTCGACCGCCGCGTACAACAGGCCGCCGAGCGACCACAGGTCGGCCGCCGGGCCCGGCTTGTGCCCGCGGGCGCGTTCGGGCGAGATGTAGGAGGGCGCGCCGACGAGCATGCCGGTCGACGTGATGGACGGGTCGCCCTCGACCTGCGCGATGCCGAAGTCGGTGAGCACGACCCGGCCGTCCTCGGAGATCAGCACGTTCGACGGCTTCACGTCACGGTGCAGGATGCCCTCGCGGTGCGCGGACCGCAGCACGTCGAGAATGGCGAGCCCGACCTCGGCCGCGCGCCGGGGCTCAAGGAGGCCGTCCTCACGGATGGCCTCGGCGAGGGACTTGCCCTCGACCAGTTCCATCACGATCCACGGCCGGTCGTCCTCCTCGACCACGTCGTAGACCGTCACCGCGCTGTTGTTGCGGATCCGCGCGATCGCCTTGGCCTCACGCAGGGTGCGCGTGATCAGACGCCGTTTCTCGTCCTCGTCGATGCTGGACGGGAACCGCAACTCCTTCACGGCGACCGTCCGGCCGAGAGTCTCGTCCTCGGCACGCCACACCGTGCCCATGCCGCCGCGGCCCAGCACTTCTCCCAGCCGGTACCGCCCGGCGAGGAGACGCCTGCTCTTGTCCTGCCGGGATGCCGCCCCCGCCCGCTCCGCCTCCGACATGCGTCCCCTCATGCAACCCGCCCCGACAGAGCCTCCATTGTCCCTCACCCGACAAGTGCCCGACGCCCAGGGTGCCTCTCACCGCACCCGGGGTCCATTGACGCCCCGGGCCGCGTCCGGTCACTCGCACCGGGCCGGTGACGCCCGGCGGCTGCCGATCGGACGCGAATCACCGGACGCGACCCGGCGCCGGGGGCCCGCGGGGTCCGCCCTCCGTGGCCCTGGATGATGGACCGCGACAAGGGAGGGTCCCGCGATGCCGCCGCTTCAGCAGCTACGGCCGCTCCTCGCCGTACCGGTGGCCGTGGTGCTGCTCTGGTCGGCCGCGTCCGGCTCGCAGGCGGCACATTCCGTGCCGGCCACGGACACGGTCCTGCCCCTGCTGGTCTCTCGGGGCAAGGCACCCGCCGCGGCCCTGCTGGCCCGCGAGGGGACCGCCACCCGCTTCGCCCGGGCGGGCGGTGGGATCGCCCGCGCCGACCACTTCCGGGCGGGCAGCATCACGAAGACCTTCCTCGCGACCGTCGTCCTGCAACTGGCCGACGAGCAGAGCCTGTCACTGTCGGACACGGTGGAGCAGCACCTGCCGGGCCTGGTGCGGGGAACGGGCAACGACGGCCGCGCGCTGACCCTGCGTGCCCTGCTCACCCACACCAGCGGCCTGTACGACTTCGCCACGGACACCGGGGGGCTCGTCCCCCTGTCACCCCTTCAGGCCGTACGCCTGGCTCTCACCCACCCTCCGGCCGACCGCGGCCACTACGCCTACTCGAACACCAACTACGTACTGCTCGGCCTGATCGTCGAACAGGTCACGGGGCACTCCTACGCCACCGAGGCGGAGCGCCGCATCCTCGCTCCCCTGCGTCTGACGGGCACCTCCTTCCCCGGCTCCCGCACTGCTCTTCCCGCACCGCACGGCCGCGCCTGGGCCGCCGACGGTTCCGACGTCACCGACCTCGACCCGCGGGTGGCCGGCGCCGCGGGCGAACTGGTGACCACGCTCGCCGACCTGGACCGCTTCTACGCGGCCCTGCTCGGCGGGGAACTGCTGCCCCCGCGCCGGCTGCGCGAGATGCTCGACACCCGCACCGCACACGGCTCGTACGGCATGGGACTGTTCCCGGTGAAACTGCCGTGCGGCGTCACGGTGTGGGGGCACAACGGACACATCACCGGCAGCTACGTGCGCACCGCAGCCACCGTCGACGGCCATCGTGTCCTCACCTTCCGCGTGAACACCGGCACGGTCGCGGACCCCGGGCTCGAACCCCGGCTGCTCTCCGCCGAGTTCTGCCCCCGCACCTCGTAGAACGAGCCGGTTCCGAGCGAAGATCCCGCCAGGAGACACCCGTTCGAGTGACTTCCGGGCGGCCACAGGGCGGCGGCCCAGCGAGGCGCCGCCCCACGGCCGGAACACCGGAACACCGGAAGAGCGAAGGGCCGAGCGCCGGAGGACCGAGACGCCGTAGAGCGCCGGAGACCAAGACGTCGTAGGGCGCCAGAGGACCGAGACGCCATAGGGCCGAGACGCCGTAGAGCGCCGTAGGGCCCAGACGCCGTACGGCCGAGACGCGCGGGACCCCGCCGCCCGCCTCCTACAGCGGCGCGATGTCCGGTGCTCCGAGCCGCGCCGCGTCCGCCGTCAGGTCGTCGGGCTGGCGCTGCGATTCCCGTTCGGCCTCCACCCGCTTCTCGTAGTGCTCGACCTCGCGCTCGATCTGGTCCTTGTCCCAGCCGAGGACCGGCGCCATCAGTTCGGCTGCCTCCCGCGCGCTGCGCGTGCCCCGGTCGAAGGTCTCGATCGAGATGCGGGTGCGGCGGGTGAGCACGTCGTCGAGGTGCCGGGCGCCCTCGTGCGAGGCGGCGTACACGATCTCGGCGCGCAGGTAGTCGTCGGCCGCCTGGAGCGGCTCGCCCAGTGAGGTGTCCGCGGCGATGAGTTCGAAGATCTCCTCCGCCATCGCCCCGAAGCGGTTCAACAGGTGCTCCACGCGCACCACGTGCAGGCCGGTCCGCGCGGCGATGCGCGCTCGCGCGTTCCACAGGGCGCGGTATCCCTCGGCGCCGAGCAGCGGCACGTCCTCGGTGACGCAGTCCGCGACCCGCATGTCGAGGCCGTGCACGGCGGCGTCGACCGCGTCCTTGGCCATCACCCGGTACGTCGTGTACTTGCCGCCCGCGACGACGACGAGTCCCGGCACCGGGTGCGCCACGGTGTGCTCGCGCGACAGCTTGCTGGTGGCGTCGGACTCGCCGGCCAGCAGCGGACGCAGACCGGCGTACACGCCCTGGACGTCGTCCCTGGTCAGCGGCACGGCGAGGACCGAGTTGACGTGTTCGAGGACGTAGTCGATGTCGGCGCTGGACGCGGCGGGGTGTGCCTTGTCGAGGTCCCAGTCGGTGTCCGTGGTGCCGACGATCCAGTGCCGGCCCCAGGGGATGACGAACAGCACGGACTTCTCGGTGCGCAGGATCAGCCCGGTCGTCGAGTGGATGCGGTCCTTGGGGACGACGAGGTGGATGCCCTTGGACGCCCGGACGTGGAACTGGCCGCGCTCGCCGACCATCCCCTGGGTGTCGTCGGTCCACACACCCGTGGCGTTCACGACCTGCTTGGCCCGGATCTCGTACTCCCCGCCGCCCTCGACGTCCCGCACCCGGGCGCCGACGACCCGCTCGCCCTCGCGCAGGAACGCGGTCACCCGCGCGCGGTTGGCGACGTGGGCGCCGTACGAGTACGCGGTGCGCACGAGGTTCGCCACGAAGCGGGCGTCGTCCACCTGGGCGTCGTAGTACTGCAGCGCGCCGACCAGTGCCTCCTTCTTCAGGGCGGGGGCGACGCGCAGGGCGTGACGCCGGCTCAGGTGGCGGTGCAGGGGCAGGCCGCGCCCGTGGGCGCGAGCCATCGACATGGCGTCGTAGAGCGCGACGCCCGAGCCGGCGTACCAGCGCTCCCAGCCCTTGTGCTGCAAGGGGTACAGGAACGGCACCGGCTTCACCAGGTGCGGGGCGAGCCGCTCCAGCAGCAGGCCGCGTTCCTTCAGTGCCTCGCGGACGAGTGCGAAGTCGAGCATCTCCAGATAGCGCAGGCCACCGTGGATGAGCTTGCTGGACCTGCTGGACGTGCCCGACGCCCAGTCCCGCGCCTCGACCAGTGCCGTGGACAGGCCGCGGGTCACGGCGTCGAGCGCGGTGCCCGCACCGACCACGCCCGCTCCCACGACCAGCACGTCCAGTTCCCGCTCGGCCATCGCCGCGAGTGACTCGGCGCGCTGCGCCGGCCCGAGTGTCGCTGTCCTCACCGCTGCCTCCAGCTGTCGGTCGCGCCGGCCGCACCCGTGAGGTGAGGCCCGTGCCGTTTCCCCCTGCCCAAAGTCTGACCGGGTTGACCGACTTCAGCCACTACTCGCCCCCAGCCTGTGGACAACTGTCGCCGACCCGCGGGAAGACACAGCAGACCAATCCCGCATAACGGTCATATTTACTCCTAGTCTGACATTGCTCTCGCCCATCCTGTCCACCGGGCTTGCGCACCTGTCCCGCTTCGGTTACTGGGAAGGACGGCCCACGCCATGCCCGCAGATCTCGCCGTCATCGGACTCGGCCCGTACGGCCTGCCCCTGGCGCAGGCCGCCGTCACCGCCGGTCTCTCCACCCTCGGGTACAAGACGGGCCCCGAGGCAGGCGGCCTCAGCCCCGCCGAACTGCGCCGGATGCTCTCGGGGGGTTTCCGGCCGACGACCGACCCGGCCCAGCTCGGCCGGGTGCGCACGGCGGTCATCTGCGCCCCGACCTCCCGCGGCGCGGACGGCGGGCTCGACCTCGGGCAGGTCGAGACGGCCGCCCGCACCCTGGCCGCGCACCTGCGCCCGCACACCACCGTGATCCTCGAATCACCGGTGTACCCGGGGACCACGGAGGACTTCCTGCGGCCCCTCCTGGAGGAGGGCTCCGGCCTGCGGGCCGGCCGCGACTTCCACCTCGCCTGCTCGCCCAGCCGGGTCGACCCCGGCAACCGCGACTTCGGGCACACCAACACCCCGCAGGTCATCGGCGGTCTCACCCCCGCCTGCACGGAGTCGGCGGCCGCCTTCTACGGCCGGCTCACCGACAAGGTCGTCCGCGCGCGCGGACCCCGCGAGGCGGAGACCGTGCAGCTGCTGGAGACCAACTACCGGCATGTCAACATCGCCCTCGTCAACGAGATGGCCGTGCTCTGCCACGACCTCGGCGTCGACCTCTGGGACGTCATCCGCTGCGCGGAGACCAAGCCGTTCGGATTCCAGGCGTTCCGTCCGGGCCCCGGCGTCGGCGGCCACGCCGTCCCCCAGGACCTGACCGGCCGCGCCGGGCGCACCCTGCGCATGGTGGAACTCGCCCAGCAGGTCAACGACCAGATGCCCCGCTACGTCATCCAGCGCGCCGCGACCCTGCTGAACGAGCACGGCAAGTCCGCCCGCGGTGCCCGCGTGCTGCTGCTCGGCGTCACCTACAAGCCCGACCTCGCCGACCAGCAGGGCACCCCCGCGCGGGAGATCGCGACCCGGCTGATCGAGCTGGGCGCCTCGGTGAGCTACCACGACCCGCACGTCCCCGCGTGGAACGTCCTGGACCGCCCGGTGCCGCGCGTCGACTCCCTCTACGACGCCGCCGCCGACGCCGACCTGACGATCCTGCTCCAGCACCACCGCACGTACGACCTCCAGGGCCTGTCGGTGAAGGCCCAGCTCCTCCTGGACACGCGCGGAGCCACCCCGACGGGGGCAGCGCACCGGCTCTGACGGGCCCGACAGAGCCGGCCCGCCCGCGGCGCCCCCCAAAAAACCACTCCGGACGGTCCCCAACCACTCCGGACGGTCCCCAACCTCGTCGGACGGTTCCCCACCACTCCGGACGCCTTCCACGGGATACGGACGCCTACGACGCCTTACGACAGCTCCGGACGACCCACCGGGTCCGGACGGCACCCGGCGCCGCACGGCAGCTCCGGACGCGTCACCGAGCGCGAGGAGGAAATCCTCGAGCTCGTCGCTTCGCGAGAGCTCCGGACGCCTCACGACGCCCCCGGACGCCTCACGACGACCCCGGACGACCGCGACGCCCCCGCACGACCGCGACGGCTCCCGGGGCCTCCGCACCAGGCACTGCCCCCGCCCGGCCCCCGGGTCCCCCGAAATCCCCCCGATCCCCCGCGATAACGCCTGGTCAAGGGGCCCCCCTCGCCTGCTAGTCTTCGGCGTCCGCCGCACACCAGTGCGCACACACACCGCACCGCTCGTCACATCAGTCCCGTGGGGGGAACCTGTCATGACCCAGTCATCTCCGCCGCCGTCCGACGGCAACCCGTTCGCCCAGGAGCCCGCCCCCGGCGCGCCCGCCACCCCGCAGCCCGCCCCGGCCGCCGCCCCCGCCCCGCAGCCCGTCGACGGCAACCCCTACGCCCAGCAGCCGGGCGCCGCCCTGCCGCCCCCGGCGCCGTTCGCCCCGGCTCCCGCGCCCGCGCCGGCCCGCGGAAACGTCGCCCTCGGCATGGTCGTCGCCGTCGTCGTCGCGCTGGTCACCGCGGGTGTCTACGGCGGCATCGTCGGCGCCACCGAGTACGAGATCGGCTACGCGGCCGTCGGCGTCGGCTTCCTCATCGGGTTCGCCGCGGGCAAGGTCGGCGGCAGCAACCCGGCACTGCCCGTGGTGAGCGCGCTGCTGTCGCTGGGCGCCGTCTACCTCGGTCAGCTCATCGGCATCGCGATCATCGGCGCCGACGAGCTCGACGTGTCCGCGGCCTCGCTGTTCACCGAGCACTTCAACTGGCTGACGGACGGCTGGAGCGAGACGGCCGACGCGATGACGTTCCTGTTCCTCGCCATCGGCGCGTTCGCCGCGTTCTCCGGCGCGAAGAAGGCCGCCCTGTAGCACCCCACCGGGCGCCACCACGCGCGCACGAAGGGGCCCGTCCACCACGCGGTGGACGGGCCCCTCACGTCGTACGGCCTACCGCTTGTGCTGCGCGTCCGCGACCGTCACCTCGACACGCTGGAACTCCTTGAGCTCGCTGTAGCCGGTGGTGGCCATGGCGCGGCGCAGGGCACCGAAGAAGTTCATGGAACCGTCCGGGATGTGGGACGGGCCGGTGAGGACCTCCTCGATGGTGCCGACCGTGCCCAGGTCGACCTTCTTGCCGCGCGGCAGCTCCTCGTTGACCGCCTCCATGCCCCAGTGGTGGCCCCGGCCGGGCGCGTCGGTGGCGCGGGCGAGCGGGGAGCCCATCATCACCGAGTCGGCGCCGCAGGCGATCGCCTTGGGCAGGTCGCCGGACCAGCCGACACCGCCGTCCGCGATGACGTGCACGTAGCGGCCGCCGGACTCGTCCATGTAGTCGCGGCGGGCCGCGGCGACGTCGGCCACCGCGGTGGCCATCGGGACCTGGATGCCCAGCACGTTGCGCGTGGTGTGCGCGGCGCCGCCGCCGAAGCCGACGAGGACACCCGCCGCGCCCGTGCGCATCAGGTGCAGGGCCGCGGTGTACGTGGCGCAGCCACCGACGATCACCGGGACGTCGAGCTCGTAGATGAACTGCTTGAGGTTCAGCGGTTCGTGCGAACCGGAGACGTGCTCCGCCGACACGGTCGTGCCGCGGATGACGAAGATGTCCACGCCCGCGTCCACCACGGCCTTGGAGAACTGGGCGGTGCGCTGCGGGGAGAGCGCGGCCGCGGTGACCACGCCCGAGTCGCGCACCTCCTTGATGCGCTGCCCGATCAGCTCCTCCTTGATGGGAGCGGCGTAGATCTCCTGGAGGCGGCGGGTGGCGTTGTCCACGTCGAGCCCGGCGATCTCGTCGAGCAGCGGCTGCGGGTCCTCGTACCGCGTCCACAGCCCTTCGAGGTTCAGCACGCCGAGGCCGCCGAGCTCACCGATGCGGATCGCGGTGGCGGGCGAGACGACCGAGTCCATGGGGGCGGCCAGGAAGGGCAGCTCGAAGCGGTAGGCGTCGATCTGCCAGGCGATCGAGACCTCCTTCGGGTCCCGCGTACGGCGGCTGGGGACGACGGCGATGTCGTCGAAGGCGTACGCCCGCCGGCCGCGCTTGCCGCGCCCGATCTCGATCTCAGTCACGTCTGTGGCCTTTCCCTCTGCGTTTCAGCGTCTCCCAGTATCGCCGACGGGTACGACAAGGGCGGCCCCGGTGGCCCGGAACCGCCCTCGGCACGCGTCACGCGCGCGCGGGAGTCACTTGTTGCGGCTGTAGTTCGGCGCCTCGACCGTCATCTGGATGTCGTGCGGGTGGCTCTCCTTGAGGCCCGCGGAGGTGATCCGCACGAAGCGGCCCTTGGTCTCCATCTCCTCGATGGAGGCGGCACCCACATAGCCCATGGTCTGGCGCAGACCGCCGACGAGCTGGTGCAGCACGTTGGCCAGCGGGCCGCGGTAGGGCACCTGACCCTCGATGCCCTCGGGCACGAGCTTGTCGTCGGAGGCGACCTCGCCCTGGAAGTAGCGGTCCTTCGAGTACGACCTCGCCTGGCCGCGCGACTGCATGGCGCCGAGCGAGCCCATCCCGCGGTACGACTTGAACTGCTTGCCGTTGATGAACTGCAGCTCGCCCGGAGACTCCTCGCAGCCCGCGAGGAGGCTGCCCAGCATCACCGTGTCGGCGCCGGCGGCGAGCGCCTTGCCGATGTCGCCGGAGTACTGGAGACCGCCGTCGCCGATCAGCGGGACCCCGGCGGCGCGGGCGGCGAGGGACGCCTCGTAGATGGCGGTGACCTGCGGGACGCCGATGCCGGCCACGACGCGGGTGGTGCAGATCGAACCGGGGCCGACGCCGACCTTGATGCCGTCGACACCGGCGTCGATCAGGGCCTGGGCGCCGTCACGGGTGGCGACGTTGCCGCCGATCACGTCGACGTGGACACTCGACTTGATCTTCGCCATCCAGTTGAGGGCGTTGCTGTTGTGGCCGTGCGAGGTGTCGACGACCAGGAAGTCCACGCCCGCCTCGGCGAGGGCCTGGGCGCGCTCCAGCGCCTCGGGGCTGGCGCCCACGGCGGCACCGACGAGCAGCCGGCCCTCGGCGTCCTTCGCGGCGTGCGGGTACTGCTCGGCCTTGACGAAGTCCTTGACCGTGATGAGGCCCTTGAGGACACCCGCCTCGTCGACCAGGGGAAGCTTCTCGATCTTGTGGCGGCGCAGCAGCTCCATGGCGTCGGCGCCGGAGATGCCGACCTGGCCGGTGACCAGCGGCATCGGCGTCATGACCTCGCGCACCTGGCGGGAGCGGTCGTTCTCGAAGGCCATGTCACGGTTGGTGACGATACCGAGCAGCTTCTTGCCGCCGTCGGTGACCGGGACACCGCTGATGCGGAACTTGGCGCACAGGGCGTCGGCCTCGGCGAGCGTGGCGTCGGGGTGCACGGTGATGGGGTCGGTGACCATGCCGGACTCGGAGCGCTTCACGAGGTCGACCTGGTTGACCTGGTCCTCGACGGACAGGTTGCGGTGCAGCACGCCGACGCCGCCCTGCCGGGCCATCGCGATCGCCATGCGGGACTCGGTGACCTTGTCCATCGCCGCGGACAGCAGCGGGATGTTCACCCGGACGTTGCGCGAGATGCGGGACGAGGTGTCGACCGCGTTGGGGAGCACCTCGGATGCGCCCGGCAGCAGCAGCACGTCGTCGTAGGTCAGCCCGAGTGTCGCGAATTTTCCGGGCACTCCGTCGACGTTCGCAGTCATGACACCTTCCCCAAATGGCCTTGATCGGTGCGGATGTCCATGCTAACGGGAAGCGCGGCTCCCGAATTCCACGGTTCCGGCCGCCGGTGCGTCTCGTGTGTTCCTACGGCGGTGACGGCGGAGGCGTTCACCCGGGACCGGTGTGCCGACCCCGGCGGACCGGTGTGCCGCCCGCGGCCAGGGGTGCCGGAGCCACCCCGCACCGCCGGAAGGCTCCGCGGCTCCGGCCGTTCACCGCGTGGCCGGAGGTGTCCGCCGGGGCTGTCGCCGGCGCGGGGATCCCGTCCGGACGACTCCGTCTACTGCTCGGCCAGGGCCCGCAGCCGGCTCAGGGCCCGGTGCTGAGCCACCCGGACCGCGCCCGGTGACATTCCCAACATCTGGCCGGTCTCCTCGGCCGTGAGGCCCACCGCGATGCGCAGCAGGAGCAGCTCGCGCTGGTTCTCGGGCAGGTTGGCCAGCAGTTTCTTGGCCCATTCGGCGTCGCTGCTCAGCAGGGCCCGCTCCTCGGGGCCCAGCGAGTCGTCGGGGCGCTCGGGCATCTCGTCCGAGGGGACCGCCGTCGAGCCCGGGTGACGCATCGCCGCCCGCTGGAGGTCGGCGACCTTGTGTGCGGCGATGGCGAAGACGAACGCCTCGAAGGGGCGCCCGGTGTCCTTGTAGCGGGGCAGGGCGAGGAGGACCGCGACGCAGACCTCCTGGGCCAGGTCCTCCACGAAGTGCCGCGCGTCGCCCGGCAGCCGGGACAGCCGGGTGCGGCAGTAACGCAGTGCGAGGGGGTGCACATGGGCGAGCAGGTCGTGCGTGGCCTGCTCGTCGCCGTCGACGGCTCGGTGGACGAGCGCACCGATCGCCCCCTGGGCAGGGGTCACCGCCTCGTCGTCGCGCATCGGTCCATGGTGCCCTGGCCGCGCGTGCTCCGCGGCACCGCGCCCGTCGTTGTGCACTGAAGCGTTATGAGCAGGTGCGCCGGCACTCATTCCCTGCGCCCTCCCCTTCCGCTCGACCGACTCGTCCCCGAGGAACTCCACACCTCAAGGATGCGGCATCCGCGGCGAAACGAGGATGGGGCACCCGGGAGATCCGTTTGCCACCCCCGCCCACCGTGCGGTAGGCGGGGATTTTCCGGAGGTTCCGAGCCCCTCGCCGCGACACATCCGGGGCCCGGGGCCCCGCCCGGCGAGGTCCGCCGGGCGCGTGCCGCCCGCTGGTCCGACGCGGACGGCCGGACGGCTGCTAACGGACCAGGCCCCAGCGGAATCCGAGCGCCACGGCGTGCGCCCGGTCGGAGGCGCCGAGCTTCTTGAACAGCCGCCGGGCGTGTGTCTTGACGGTGTCCTCGGACAGGAAGAGCTCACGGCCGATCTCCGCGTTGGAGCGGCCATGGCTCATGCCTTCGAGGACCTGGATCTCACGCGCGGTGAGCGTGGGCGCGGCGCCCATCTCGGCCGAGCGCAGCCGGCGCGGGGCGAGCCGCCAGGTCGGGTCGGCCAGGGCCTGGGTGACGGTCGCCCGCAGCTCCGCGCGGGAGGCGTCCTTGTGCAGGTACCCGCGGGCACCGGCTGCGACGGCGAGCGCCACTCCGTCGAGGTCCTCGGCGACGGTCAGCATGATGATGCGGGCACCGGGGTCGGCGGACAGCAGCCGTCGGACGGTCTCGACGCCGCCCAGCCCGGGCATGCGTACGTCCATCAGAATGAGGTCCGAGCGGTCGGCGCCCCAACGGCGGAGGACCTCCTCGCCGTTGGCCGCCGTCGTCACACGCTCGACGCCGGGCACGGTCGCGACCGCGCGGCGGAGCGCCTCTCGGGCAAGCGGGGAGTCGTCGCAGACGAGGACGGATGTCATGGCCGCCCTCCGCAGCTGATGCACGTCACCTTGAGCCTCCAGGCTGGTACGAAATCTTCACCTGTGCGGTCGACCGACCCGGACGCCTGCCCGAGCACTCCTGCTTCAACCGCCTCCGCACTACCAACGATGGTCACTCGAAAGAGTTACGGGGCTGCGCGCCATCTTCGGCACTCTACGTGAGGGCGCGGACACGGTGCAGACATGCGCGACGAGACTCCCATCTTTCATCACAAACCGTGCCCCATTTAGCCGTTTTTCTTCCCATTTTTTGGTGTCAAAGGCTAGATTCGCAATGAGTCATATTTTCATCTCCTTAGATCGTAGATGTACGGTCGTGGACACCGTATCCGCCCAGAACGGCTACAAGGGGTCACGCAATGGCAGATTTCTCCCGCCTTCCAGGACCGAACGCGGACCTGTGGGACTGGCAGCTCCTGGCTGCCTGCCGCGGGGTGGACAGCTCGCTCTTCTTCCATCCGGAGGGCGAGCGCGGTGCGGCTCGAAGCGCTCGTGAGAACTCGGCCAAGGAGGTCTGCATGAGATGCCCGGTTCGCGCGCAGTGCGCGGCGCACGCTCTGGCGGTGCGCGAGCCTTACGGGGTCTGGGGCGGCCTGACCGAGGACGAGCGCGAGGAACTCATGGGGAGGGCACGCAACCGGCTGGTCTCGGCGTCGGCCGGGGGCGGCGACACCGCCTCGAACAATTGAAGGAACGTTTCTTCTGGCTGGGCACGCGCACGCGGGCCCTTATTTTTTCCAGCCCGGTTCCGGTCGCCGCACACGGCCCGGTTCCTGTCGCGCCGACGCGTGGGCCAGCTGCTCCAGGGTCGCCGCCACCGCCGGCACCTGCGCCAGGTCGGGCAGCGTGAGCGCGACGATCTCACGTCGCACCGCCGGCTCCAGGGTCACCGTGCGCGCGCCGCGCGGCCGCACGGACTCGACGGCGAGCTGCGGCAGGACCGCGACGCCCAGACCGGCGGCCACCAGGCCGACGACCGCCGGGTAGTCGTCGGTCGCGAAGTCGATGCGGGGCGTGAAGCCGGCCCTCTCGCACACCTCGACCAACTGACCGCGACAGCGCGGGCAGCCGGCGATCCACGGCTCCCCGGCGAGGTCGCCGATGGCGACGGACGGCGCGCTCGCCAGCCGGTGCCGCTCGGGCACCAGGGCGACGAGCCGGTCGGTCAGCAGCGGCCGTACGACGAGGTCGTCCCACTCCTCCACGGCCGCCGCCCGCTCGTAGCGGAAGGCGAGCGCCAGGTCGCAGTCGCCCGCGCGCAGCAGCTCGACGGAGGCGGGCGGCTCGGCCTCCTCCAGCGAGACGCGGGTGCCGGGGTGCGCGGCGCGCAGGGCGGCGAGGGCGGTCGGGACGAGGGTGGAGCTGCCGCTGGGGAAGGACACGAGCCGCACCCGCCCGGCGCGCAGGCCCGCGATGGCGGCGACCTCCTCCTCGGCGGCGGTCAGTCCGGAGAGGATCCCGGCGGCGTGCCGGACCAGCGCCTCGCCGGCCTGGGTGAGCCGCATCTCGCGCCCGCTGCGGATCAGCAGGGGCGTGCCCACGGAGGCTTCGAGCGCCTTCATCTGCTGGCTGACGGCGGGCTGCGTGCAGCCCAGTTCGCGCCCCGCCGCCGAGAAGGATCCGGTGGTGGCGACGGCGCGCAGCACGCGGAGATGCCGGGCTTCGATCACTCCTGAAGGATAAGCGGTCCTTTGGTACGGCGGCGAATAATCCGTCGACACTTTGACTCGCGGTCGCTAGCGTGCGGCCATGAAGCTTCTGTCGGTGAACCTCGGCCAGGCGCGGGCCGTGCCCTACACGGACCAGCCGGAGGGGCTGACCGCGATCGACAAGCGGCCGGCCGGCGGACCCGTGCGGGTGGCCGCCCCGGGGCCCAAGGGCGTCGGGCGGAGCGGTCTGGCCGGCGACACGGTGTGCGACACCCGCCACCACGGCGGTGACGACCAGGCGGTGTACGCGGTGGCACGCGAGGATCTGGACGACTGGGAGCGGGAGTTGGGGCGGCCGCTGGCGAGCGGCGCGTTCGGGGAGAACCTGACGACCACGGGCCTCGACGTGTCCGGCGCGCGGATCGGCGAGCGCTGGCGGATCGGTGCCGGGGTGGTGCTGGAGGTGACCTGCGGGCGGATCCCCTGCCGTACCTTCCAGGGCCACCTGGGTGAGCGCGGCTGGGTGAAGCGGTTCACGCGCAAGGGCGCGCCGGGCGCCTACCTGCGGGTGGTGCAGCCCGGCGAGATACGGGCCGGGGACCCGGTGGAGATCGTGCACCTCCCGGACCACGACGTGACCGTGGCGATGGAGTTCCGGGCGACCACCACCGAGCGTGACCTGCTGCCCCGGCTGCTCGCGGCGGGCGCCGCGCTGCATCCCGAGTCGCTGCGGGCGGCGCGGACGTATGTGGAGAAGTACGGGTCCTGACCGGGTTCGGCGGGACGCCTTGCGGCCGGGACCCGTTGTCGGGGAGGCCCTGTGCGGTGATCGGACGTGATCGGTCCGGGTCACTAACCTTGCGCCATGACAACGGCATTGATTACGGGATCGACCGCGGGCATCGGTGCCGCGTTCGCGCGGCGGCTCGCGGCTGACGGCCACGACCTCGTCCTGGTGGCACGGGACACCAAGCGGCTGGGCGAGCAGGCGACCGAGCTGCACGACCTGCACGGCATCGAGGCGCAGGTGCTGACGGCCGACCTGGCGACGGACGACGGCATCGAGACGGTGGCCGCCCGGCTCGCCGACCGCAGGAACCCGGTCGACCTGCTGGTCAACAACGCCGGCTTCGGCAACAAGGGCGGCTACCTCGACGTGGCGATGGCCGACGAGCTCACCATGCTGAAGGTGCACTGCGAGGCGGTGCTGCGGCTGACGTCGGCGGCGGCCGAGGCGATGCGCGAGCGCGGCCGGGGCGGCGTCGTCAACGTGGCCTCCGTCGCCGCGTTCGTGCCGCGGGGGACCTACGGCGCGTCCAAGGCGTGGGTCGTGCAGTTCACCCAGGGCGCGGCGCGCGACCTGGCCGGCAGCGGGGTGCGGCTGATGGCGCTGTGCCCCGGATTCGTGCGCACGGAGTTCCACGAGCGGGCCGGGATGGGCACGGACAACATCCCCGGCTGGATGTGGCTCGACGCCGACAAACTGGTCGCGGCGGCGCTCGCGGACCTGGCCCGGGGAAAGTCGTTGTCGATCCCGGACCCGCGGTACAAGGCGCTGATGGGCCTGGTGAAGGTGACGCCGAGAGCACTGCTCGGGGGCATCAGCTCACGCACCGGGCGCAAGTACGGGCCGCGATAGGGGGCTGTGGGGCCGCGGTGGGGCCGGGAGGACGGGCCGAAGACCGGCACAGTCCGCCGGAGTCCGGTGGACTCCGGCGCCGCGCGCCTTCGAGCCGCGGTTCGCCGTTCGTCGTAAGCCGTGCGCCGTAAGCCGTGCGCCGTACGTGCGGGCCTCGCGTCGTCGACGGCACGGGAGTCGACCGCTACGGCAAGGAGTCGACGGCACGGGAGAAGCCCCCGTTCCGCGGGTGCGGGGCGGGGGCTTCTCTCGGGTGTGTCAGTGGGAGTGGCCGTGGCTGTGGCCACCGCCGGCCGACTCCTCTTCTTCCTTCTTCTCGACGACCAGGGTCTCGGTCGTGAGCAGGAGGGAGGCGATGGAGGCGGCGTTCTCCAGGGCGGAGCGGGTGACCTTGACCGGGTCGATGACGCCGGCCTTGACCAGGTCGCCGTACTCGCCGGTGGCGGCGTTGAAGCCCTGGCCCTTGTCGAGCTCGGCGACCTTGGAGGTGATGACGTAACCCTCCAGGCCGGCGTTCTCGGCGATCCAGCGCAGCGGCTCGACGGCGGCGCGGCGGACGACCGCGACACCCGTGGCCTCGTCGCCGGTCTTGCCGAGGTTGCCCTCGAGGATCTTCACGGCGTGGACGAGCGCGGAGCCACCGCCGGAGACGATGCCCTCCTCGACCGCGGCGCGGGTCGCCGAGATGGCGTCCTCGAGACGGTGCTTCTTCTCCTTCAGCTCCACCTCGGTGGCGGCGCCGACCTTGATCACGCACACGCCGCCGGCCAGCTTCGCGAGGCGCTCCTGGAGCTTCTCGCGGTCCCAGTCGGAGTCCGTGCTCTCGATCTCGGCCTTGATCTGGTTGACCCGGCCGTGGACTTCCTCGGTCTTGCCGGCACCGTCGACGATCGTGGTGTCGTCCTTGGTGATCGTGACGCGGCGGGCGGAGCCCAGCACGTCCAGGCCGACCTGGTCGAGCTTGAGGCCGACCTCCTCGGCCACGACCGTGGCGCCGGTGAGGATCGAGATGTCCTGCAGCATGGCCTTGCGGCGGTCACCGAAGCCGGGGGCCTTGACGGCGACCGCGTTGAAGGTGCCGCGGATCTTGTTGACGACGAGGGTGGAGAGGGCCTCGCCCTCGACGTCCTCGGCGATGATCAGCAGCGGCTTGGAGGCGTTGGTCTGGATGACCTTCTCCAGCAGCGGCAGCAGGTCCTGGATCGAGGAGATCTTGCCCTGCGTGATCAGGATGTACGGGTCGTCGAGGACGGCCTCCATACGCTCCTGGTCCGTCACGAAGTACGGGGACAGGTAGCCCTTGTCGAAGGCCATGCCCTCGGTGAAGTCCAGCTCCAGACCGAAGGTGTTGGACTCCTCGACGGTGATGACACCGTCCTTGCCGACCTTGTCCATCGCCTCGGCGATGAGCTCGCCGACCTGCGAGTCCTGGGCGGACAGCCCGGCCACGGCGGCGATGTCGGACTTCTCGTCGATGGGGCGCGCCGTGGCGAGAAGCTCGTCGGAGACGGCCTTGACCGCCGCGTCGATGCCCTTCTTCAGCAGCGCCGGGGAGGCACCCGCGGCAACGTTCTTCAGGCCCTCGCGCACGAGCGCCTGGGCCAGCACGGTGGCGGTGGTGGTGCCGTCACCCGCGATGTCGTTGGTCTTGGTCGCCACCTCCTTCACCAGCTGGGCGCCGAGGTTCTCGTACGGGTCCTCGAGCTCGACCTCGCGGGCGATGGTGACGCCGTCGTTGGTGATGGTGGGGGCGCCGAACTTCTTGTCGATGACGACGTTGCGGCCCTTGGGGCCGATCGTCACCTTGACCGTGTCGGCAAGCTTGTTGACGCCGCGCTCGAGGGCGCGACGGGCGTCCTCGTCGAACTTCAGGATCTTCGCCATGGGAGCGTGAGCCCTCTCGGAAATCTAGGTGAAATGAACAGCGCCCCCGACGCCCGGCTCATGAGTGATCGCGGGGGCCAGGGGCGCAGTTCAATGCAGTGTGCTTCGAAGCGAACTACTTCTCGATGATCGCGAGGACGTCGCGAGCGGAGAGGACGAGGTACTCCTCGCCGTTGTACTTCACTTCGGTGCCGCCGTACTTGCTGTACAGCACGATGTCGCCGGTCTTCACGTCGAGCGGCAGGCGCTCGCCGTTCTCGAAGCGGCCCGGGCCCACGGCCAGGACGACGCCCTCCTGGGGCTTCTCCTTGGCTGTGTCCGGGATGACCAGGCCAGAGGCGGTGGTCTGCTCGGCGTCGAGCGGCTGGACCACAATGCGGTCCTCGAGCGGCTTGATGGCAACCTTGGAGCTGGTGGTCGTCACGGTCCGACCTCCCCCTTCGGAGATCACGGGGCTAACTGTCTGGGGTGGCGACCAGGTCGATCCGTCGTCGCGGGTGCCGGACCTGCCTGTCGCTGGTTGGCACTCTCCCGGGGGGAGTGCCAGGTCCGAGACTATGACCGCGATTAGCACTCGGTCAAGCGGAGTGCCAATTGCCGACGGCGCGTGGCGTCGTTTTCTCGTGGGCGTGCGCCCCCCTGTGCCCCCCGGTCGGAGTGGGCGCCGGTCTGGGGGCTGCCGCCCCCGGGCCCCCGCTTCGGCCCTTCGGGCCCCGTCCTCGAAGTCCTCGAACGCAGGACGGGCTGGATCGCCCGGACCCGGGTCGGTCAGAGGTAGTCCTCCAGTCGGCCCACGGTCAGGCCCCGCTCCTGTGTCTCCCGGAGCAGTCTGACGGTGCGCGCTCTGAGAGTGAGGCCGGTCGACTCGCCGGAGAAGACCGAGATGATGTCGCCGGGCTGGAGGCGGGGCTCACCGCGGGTGTACGCCAGGTCACCACCGCCCTCCACCGAGGCGCGCCAGCGGACGACCGCCGAGAGGCCGCAGTCGGCGGCTGCGCGCAGGGTGGTCGTGTCGTACGTGCCGTAGGGCGGCCGGAAGAAGCGGGGGCGGACGCCGAAGCGGGACCTCAGTTTGTCCTGCTGGCCGCAGATCTCGGCGCGCTGACCGGCGTACGGCAGGCCGCGCAGGGCGGGGTGGTCGAGGGTGTGGTTCTGGACGGTCGCGCCGACCGCCTGGAGCCGCGCGAAGTGGCCGTAGCCCGGGCCGACGACGCTGTCGGTGAGGAACAGGCTGACGGGAAGCCGCAGTTCACGCACCATGTCGACGAACCGTGGGTCCTGCTCGGCGCCGTCGTCGTAGGTGAGGAAGACGACCCGGTCGCGGGTGCGCACCCGGTCCACCACGGGCGGCAGGCCGGGGCCCGCCGTGCGGGCGGCGGGCAGCCGGGCGGGTACCCGGGGTGCGGGCGGCAACGGGGCCGCGAGGCCCCAGCGGCGGTAGGCGGGCTCCCCCGCCGAGGCCGGTTCGTGCCGCCGCACCCGCTGAGCGGCCTTCTTGCCGAGCCGCTCGATGGGATCGACGGACTGGGCACAGCCGGCGAGCACCGCCACCGACAGCAGCCCGGCGGTCAGGGCGCGCCACGCCTCCCTCCGCCGGCTCACAGGTAGTCCTCCAGGCGGGCCACCGCGTAGCCCTTGGCGGTGACCTCGTCGAGGAAGCGGCGGATCATGTCGGGCATCGTGCCCTTCCAGTCCCGCCGGCCGCGGAAGTGACTGAGGACGATGTCGCCGGGGTGGAGGGCCTGGTCCCACTCGCGGTACTCCCAGTGGTCGACGAAGACCTCCTCGTCCCAGAGGGGGACGTACCGGATGCCGCAGGATCGGGCGGCGCGCAGGGTGTCGGCGTCGTAGTTGCCGAAGGGCGGGCGGAAGAGGACCGGGCGCTTGCCGTACCGCTGCTCGATCACGTCCTGCATGCCGCAGATCTCGCGCTTCTGGCGGGCGTAGGACAGGGCCGGCAGGTAGGGGTGGTGCAGGGTGTGGTTGTTCAGGGTCACCCCCGCCCTCTGCATCCGGCCGAAGTAGCCGTAGTCCTTCCTGATCAGGAAGTCGCTGAGGAAGGCGGTGTACGGGATCTTCAGCTCGCTCGCCATGCGCAGGAAGGCCGGGTCCTTCTCGGCGCCGTCGTCGAGGGTGAGGAAGACGACCTTCTGCCGGGTGGGGACGGTGGTGAAGACGGGAGGAAGGCCCGGTTCCCCGTGGTCGCGCACCTCGAAGCCCTCGCGGGTTCTGATCACCGGCTTCCCGGCGGGCGGCGGGGGTGCCGTGAGCGGGACCCGGGCCAGGCCCCAGCGTCTCGCGGCGGCGACCCGGGCGGCGTGCGCGGCGCTCAGCCTCTCGGCGTAGCCCTGGAGGGCGCGGGCCTGGGGCGCGTGCAGGGGTGGCTGTCCGTGCGCGGGCCGCACCCGCGGGGGGCCGCCCTGTGCGCAGCCCGCGGCGAGGGCGGTGACGGCGAGCACGGCGACCGTGCCGCGCACCCGGAACCGCAGAGCGGGCCGATTTTTGTAGTTTTGTCCTACTACTCGCATGGGACCGGATCTTCGCAGGTCAACACCCCCGCACGCGACCGACACCCCGGCCCGGACGAGGGCCGGAGGCGGACCGTCCACCGACTGGCCCACAATGACCCGGTGAACGACCTCGACGCCCTCCGCACCCCCGAAGGCCGCGCCCTCCTCGACGAGGTACGCGGCACCGATCCGGCGCGCGAACTCGCCGTCGCCACCCGGCTGCGCCGCGACCACCCCGCCGAACTGGTGTCGGCGGCGCTCGGACAGGCGCGGCTGCGGCAGCGGGCGGCGGTGAAGTTCGGCGCCGAGGACGCGGGGCGGATGTTCTTCACGCCGAACGGGGTCGAACAGTCCACCCGGACGACCGTCGCCACCTACCGCGCCGACCGTCTCAAGGCTCTCGGCGTCACCTCCGTCGCCGACCTGTGCTGCGGCATCGGCGGGGACGCGATCGCGCTGGCCCGCGCCGGCATCCGGGTCCTCGCCGTGGACCGGGACCCGCTGACGGCGGCGACGGCCCGCGCGAACACGGAGGCGCTCGGGCTCACCGACCTGATCGAGGTGGTGGAGGCGGACGTCACGGAGGTGGACACGGCCGGCTGGGACGCCGTGTTCGTGGACCCGGGCCGGCGCGGCGGCCGGGGCCGGATCTTCGACCCTGAGGGGTACTCGCCCCCGCTGTCCTGGGCGGTGGAAGCGGCCCGCAGGGCGCCGCACGCCGCGCTGAAGATCGCTCCCGGCATCCCGCACGAGGCGGTGCCGGCCGAGGCCGAGGCCGAGTGGATCTCCGACGGCGGGGACGTGAAGGAGGCGGTGCTGTGGTTCGGCACCGAGCCCGGCGCGGTGCGCGCGACGCTGCTGCCGGGACCGCGCACCCTGCTCTCCGCGGGACTGCCCGATCCCGCCGTACGACCGGTGGGGCGTTACCTCTACGAGCCGGACGGCGCCGTCATCCGGTCCCATCTGGTGGCCGAGGTGGCGCGGCAGCTCGACGGGGGCCTGGTCGACGAGACCATCGCGTACGTCACCGCCGACGAACTGCGGCCGACGCCGTACGCCACCCCGTACGAGATCACCGACCAACTCCCTTTCAGCGTAAAGAAGTTGAGGGCACTGCTGCGGGAGCGGGAGGTCGGGGTGCTGACCGTGAAGAAGCGGGGGTCGGCGGTCGAGCCGGAGGAACTGCGCAGGAAGGTCAAGCCGCAGGGGCGCAACGCGGCGACCGTCTTCCTGACCCGTGTCGGGGGGGGGGGGGGGGGGGGGGGGGGGGGGGGGGGGGGGGGGGGGGGGGGGGGGTGGTGGGGGGGGGGGGGGGGGGGTGGGAGGAGGAGGGGGGGGGGGGAAGG
>NZ_JBWKDW010000003.1:299651-306793 GCF_056435735.1 Streptomyces sp. NPDC043878 | reverse complement strand
GCTCCCCCCCCCCCGCCCCCCCCCCCCCCCCCCCCCCCCCCCCCCCCCCCCCCCCCCCCCCCCCCCCCCCCCCCCCCCCCCCCCGCGGCGGCGTCCGCTACTGGCGGTGGGCCGTCCTGAGGGAACCCAGGTGCGGCTCGGCGGTCACCGGGCCGGGCCTGGCCGCGGCCGCCGGACCGGCGCCGGCGTCCGCGCGCGAGGACAGCGCCTGCGCGCTCGTCGCCGGCACGCCGTTGTAGTACGGCCGGTAGACGACCTGGCCGGAACTCGCGCTGATCGAGGCGCCGGCCGCGTTCAGCGCGCTCGTGGTGACCGAGGCGGTGGGGCCGAACGCGATCACGGCCTGGGTGCCCGCGGACTCGCGCAGCAGGTAGCTCTTGACCTCGCTCGACAGAGCGGGCCGCGAGGTCCACAGGATGGGCCCGTAGATGTTCATCGCCGAGCCCGCGGAGACGGCGTCACGCCAGGAGCCGGTGTACGCGAGGGTCGCCTGGCTCGGCGTCGTCCACCAGAACCTGGCGACGGCCACCGCGAGGCCCGCGTCGGTGCTCGCGGTGATCGGGTAGTAGTAGTACGTCGACGGCCACCGGGAGAACGACGTGTGCGTCAGCGCGTACTTCGCCTCGGAACCGACCGGGATGACCATGGTCTTGGCCGGGTTGAGGCCGTTGAGGTACGACTTCACCGACGCCGTCAGCTTCTTGCCGTTGGTGAGGACCAGGCCGCCCGTGCTGCCGGTCCCCTCGGCGCCCGCCGCGGCGGCGGCCGGCAGGGCCGCCTTGTAGTCGGTGCCGCTGGCCAGGAACACGTACTTGGGGCTGGTGCTCACGGACTTGGCCACCGCGACGGAGGTCGCGTAGCGGTCCGTGCCGGACAGCCGCTTGGGCACGTAGCCGAGGGTCCGCAGCTGCGTGGAGACATGGGTGGAGACGATGGACGTGCCGCCCACGAGGTAGACGTTCGCGCCCTTCTTGAGCATGCGCTTCAGCTCGTTCTTCACCGCCGTGGACAGGCCCGTCCCCGGGGTCATCAGCACCGGGCCCCGCTTCTTGCCGGCCAGTGCGGGCGCGGTCAGCGAGTACGCCGCGTCGTCCCGGTCGACCAGCACCGCGGACTTGGCGTTCAGCAGGCCGGGCTCGCTGTGCCCGAGCGTGTTCCAGCTCCAGCGGGAGGAGGCGATGTCGGTGGCGTAGCTGTCGGCGCCCCAGACCCGGGCGGCGCTGTTCTTGCGCAGCGGCTGCCAGCTGGGGTTGTCGCTGAAGAACTGCCCCTGGGTGTCCGCGACCTTGGTCAGCTCGCCGGTGGCCACGTCGGCGTACTCGATGGTGTGCACGTCGCCGCTGCCCGACCCGGTGTGGGCGTCGAAGACGATCCGGGTGCCGGTCGGCGACCAGGACGGGTTGGCGTACCAACGCGGGCCCGAGGTCAGCTGCTTGACGCCGGTGCCGTCGGCGTTCGCCGTGAACACCTGGTAGTCGCCGTCGGTGTCCTTGCGGACGAAGGACAGCCTGGTGCCGTCGGGCGACCAGTCCGGCTGCTCGGCGTCGGCCAGGACCCGCTTGACCTTCTTGGTCGTCGCGTCGTAGACGTACACGCCGGCGTTGTCGTAGCAGCCGTAGTGGACGTTGCGCTGGAAGGCGACCAGTCCCGACGGGCTGACGGTCGGGTGGGTGTCGCAGACCGTGTCGGGTTCCAGGGTGTCGGTGAGCAGCGGCCGGGCCGCCCAGGAGCCGTCCGAGGGACCGTAGACGAGCTGGCCCGCGGTGGAGAACACGACGTACCGGCCCTGCCAGCCGTAGGCCAGGTCCTCGTACGCGGCACTGGCGCGCACGCCCTCGGCCCAGGGCAGGGTGATCTTCGAGGAGCCGCCGGGACGGAAGCTGCGGATCTGGCCCGCGCTGGTGATCAGCCGGCTGCCGTCCGGCGCCCAGGCTGCGTGGTCACCGCCCGCGTTCGGGATGTCGGTGGCCCTGCCGGTCGCCGGGTCGATCAGGGTGCCGCCGTCGACGAGGATCCTGCCCTCGGTGCCGGGCCAGGACCCGGCGTCGTCGGCGAGGGCACCCGGAGCGGTGGCCAGGGTGCCGACCGCGGCGAGCACCGCCGCGGTCGCGAGCGCCGCGGCACGGCGGCGCGTGAAGAGTCTCAAAACTCGATCCCCCCAGGATCAGTGAATCGCTGGATCACGTGACGTGACCTCGGAAGTGCCGCGCGCGGGCCGGGTCGGCACTTCCCCCCGTCGACCCCACAGCCGTACCACAGCGGCCGGGTCACTGTAGTGCCCAACGAGGCTTCATGGGAACAGAGTTACGAGTGAACAGATGACCGATCGCGGGTTATGGACGGCACTCCTCCGCCCGGGCCAGCAGCAACTCCCGCTCCCGTTCGTTGCGCGCGAGACCCGCCGCCCGGACGAACTCCTCGCGGGCCTCGCTCCCGCGCCCGAGCCGGGCCAGCAGGTCGCCCCGCACGCTCGGCAGCAAGTGGTAGTCACGCAGGGCGGGTTCGGCCGTGAGGGCGTCGACGATCTCCAGCGCCGGGGCGGGTCCGTGCGCCATCGACACGGCGACGGCGCGGTTGAGCTCGACCACCGGGGACGGGCCGCGGGCCGCGAGCAGGGCGTAGAGGGTGGCGATCCTCGGCCAGTCGGTGTCCTCGTAGGAGTACGCGAGGGCGTGGCAGGCGGCGATGGCGGCCTGGAGGGCGTACGGGCCCGGGGCGCCCGTCGCGGCGGCGGTGGCGCGGTCGAGGGCGGTGATGCCGCGGCCGATGAGCATGCGGTTCCAGCGGCGCCGGTTCTGGTCCCTGAGCAGGACGGGCTCGCCGCCGGGGCCGGTGCGGGCGGCGGACCGGGAGGTCTGGAACTCCAGGAGCGAGACCAGGCCGTGCACCTCCGCCTCCTTCGGCATCAGTCCGGCGAGCACCCGGGCCAGCCGCAGGGCGTCCTCGCAGAGCGAGGGCCGCAGCCAGTCGTCTCCGGCCGTCGCCGCGTAACCCTCGTTGAAGATCAGGTAGATGACGTCCAGGACGGACCCGAGACGCGCCTCGCGGTCGGGCCCGTAGGGCACCTCGAACGCCACGTTCCGCGTCGCCAGGGTCCGCTTCGCGCGCACGATCCGCTGGGCCACCGTCGCCTCCGGGACCAGGAACGCGCGGGCGATCTCGGTCGTCGTCAGACCGCCCAGCAGGCGCAGGGTGAGCGCGCCGCGCGCCTCCGGGGACAGCACGGGGTGGCAGGCGGTGAAGACGAGCCGGAGCAGGTCGTCGTCGATGTCGTCGGGATCGGCGGGCTCCTCGGGCGGCGCCGTGGTCTCCAGGCGGCCGATCTCCTGCAGCTTGCGCGCGTAGTTCTCCCGGCGCCGGACGAGGTCGACCGCGCGGTGCCGGGCGGCGGCCGTGAGCCAGGCGCCCGGGTTGTCCGGCACCCCGTCCCTCGGCCACTGCTCCAGTGCGGCCACCAGCGCGTCCTGCGCGAGTTCCTCCGCGATACCGACGTCCCGGACGATCCGGGCGACGCCGGCGATGATGCGCGGCGACTCGATACGGAAGACGGTCTCCACGGTGCGACGGGCGTCGGCGGAGTCGCGGGCGTCACCTGTGCCGCGGGGCCCCGCCCCGGTGCGGGCCGCCGTGGTGTCCGTCGTGTCCGTCGTGTCCGTGGTGGCTTCGGGGGGCAGGTCTGCGGAGGGCTGTGGGGTCACAGCCCTCCATGCAACACCCCCGGCGGCCCCGGACCAAGGAGGGCTCAGCCCTCCATGACCTCCCGCACCTCACAGGTCACCGTCCAGTGCTCCTCGTGCACCTTCAGGAACCGCTTCGTCCACTCGATCGCCTCGGCCATGTCCTTGGCCTGGACGAGGGCGTACCCGCCGACGACCTCCTTGGACTCGGTGAAGGGCCCGTCGGTGACGGACAGCTGTCCGCCCTCGTAGTGCACCCGGGTGCCCTGGGCGGAGGGGGTGAGACCGGCGGTGTCGAGCAGGACCCCCGCCTTCGTCATCTCCTCGATCAGTTCACCCATCCGCTGCATCAGGGCGTCGCTGGGGCCCTCGGCTGGGGCGGCCGACTCGTCGATACGGATCATGGAGAGATAGCGCGGCATGGTGGCTCCTGGTGTCCTGTGCGGCCGGTTCCTTCCGGCCTCTCACCCCTGCGTCGAACGGGAGACACCCGGATCGACACCCGGGCCGACATTCGCCGGAGTTTCTTCCGAGCCCCTCCCGGCGTCGGTGCGGGCGCGGCGCCGGGCGCGCCGCCGGGCGCGGCGACTCCCGGCGCGCGGTCAGCGCGGCGACTCCCGGCGCAGGGTCAGCGCGGCGACTCCCGGCGCAGGGTCAGCGCGGCGACGTCCCGCGCACCGTCAGCGCAGCGACTTCCACAGGTCGCTCGCCTCGGGTTCGTCGGCGACCACCCGGTTGGGGTCCGAGGGCGCCTGCACCACCGGCATCGTCACGGTGGTGACCTCGTCCGCCGACAGGCCCTTCAGGCTCTGGCCCAGGCGCATCAGTTCGCTGAGGGAGTCGAGACCGGTGTCCGTGGTCAGGCTGCCGGTCACCGCGTCGGCGACCGCGTACAGCCTGGTCGGGTCCGACAGGAGGTTCGTCGAGGAGATCTGTTCCAGCAGGGCCTTCACCAGCTTCTGCTGGAGTCCTATGCGGCCCAGGTCGCTGCCGTCGCCTATGCCGTGCCGGGTGCGGGCCAGGGCCAGTGCCCGGGTGCCGTCGAGGGTGTGGGTGCCGGCCTTGAGGTGCAGGTGGCTGTCGTCGTCGTCGATGTCCTCGTCGGTGGTGACGGTGACGCCGCCGAGGGCGTTCACCAGCTTCGCGAAGCCCGAGAAGTCGATCTCGACGTAGTGGTCCATGCGGACGTCGGTGATCGCCTCGACCGTCTTGACCGCGCACACCGGACCGCCCAGCGAGTAGGCGCTGTTGAACATGGAGCCGTAGGCGACGGACGAGGTCCCGCCGGACGGCAGCGGGCAGGACGGGCGGGTGACGAGCGTGTCGCGCGGGATGCTGACGACGGTGGCGGTGGTCCGGCCGGCGTCGAGGTGGACGACCATCGCGGTGTCGGAGCGGGCGCCGGTGCTGTCGCCGCCGCCGAGGGCCTGGTTCGCCTTGCCGCTGCGCGAGTCCGAGCCCAGCACCAGGATGTTCAGGGCCTCGGTGGGCAGCGGGGACGCGGAACCGGAGGGCGAGGGGGTGGTCACGGCCTTCGCCGGGCGGTCGTCGCCGAGGGCGCTGTCGATGTCGACGCTCTTGATGTTGCTGTTGAGGTGCCAGTAGGCCCAGCCCGCCGCCCCGGCGCCCAGCACCAGGGCGCCCGCCAGGGCGAGGCCGGCGATCTTCAGGACTCTCGCCCGCCGGGCCGTCCGTCTGCCCGCGTCGCCGCTCGCTTCGTCTCCGGTCACGAGAGGAACATAGGTCCGAATTATTAGGAGACTGTTAGCGAGAGCGGCCAGGACCGGCTTTCTTCGGAAAATCTCACGTTCTCAGGACCGCCTCAGCCCGCCGCCCCGACGGTCGGCGACTCGCCGAAAGTTTCGACCGTACGACCGAATCGCTTCGAGAGTTGTCAGGTGTGCGCTCCGCGACGACCCACGGCCCCTTACCGCGCCGGCGGCGCCCCCGTGCTGCTGCGCACCACCAGACTGGTCGCCAGCTCCACCCGGGTGGCCGTCGCCGGGGCCCCGTCCTGCCGCCCGAGGTCGAGCACCAGCTTCGCGGCCGCCTCGGCCATCTCGGTCAGCGGCTGCCGTACGGTCGTCAGGGGCGGGCCGACCCAGCGGGCCACCGGCAGGTCGTCGAACCCGACCACGCTCAGGTCCTCCGGGATGCGCAGGCCCAGTTCGCGGGCGGCCTCGTACAGTCCGAGCGCCTGGAGGTCGTTGCCGGCGAACACGGCGGTGGGCCGGTCCGGGCGGCGCAGCAGTTCGAGGCCGCGCCGGTAGCCGGCCTCGTGGTGGAAGTCGCCGGCCGCGATCAGCCGCGGGTCGACCGGCAGGCCGGCCGTCTCCAGCGCGGCCCGGTAGCCGTCGACGCGGGCGCGGCTGCACATGATCCGGGACGGTCCGCTGATCGCGCCGATCCTGGTGTGCCCCAGCTCGACCAGATGCCGGGTGGCGGCGAGCCCGCCCTGCCAGTTGGTCGCGCCGATCGAGGGCACGTCGGCACCCGGGTCGCCGGCCGGGTCCATCACCACGAACGGGATGGACCGGCTGTGCAGCAGGGCGCGCTGGGACTCGTCGAGCCCCGACAGGACCAGGATCACGCCGTGCGGGCGGCGGGCGGCGACCTGGTCGGCCCAGGTCCGGCCGGGGGTGAGCCGTCCCGCGCTCTCGCTCAGCACGACGCTCAGACCGGCGCCCCGGGCCACGTTCTCGACGCCCCGGATGACCTCCATCGCCCACGCGCTCTCCAGCTCGTGGAAGACCAGGTCGATCAGCGGGGAACGGCTCGACTCGGCACGCCGGCGCCGGTAGCCGTGGACCCGCAGCAGCTCCTCGACGCGGCTGCGGGTCCCGGGGGCGACGTCGGCGCGGCCGTTGAGGACCTTCGAAACTGTCGGCGCCGACACGCCGGCCTCGCGGGCGATCTCGGCGAGCGTCGCGGTCTGCGCGGCCCGTCCTGTCGCCCCGGTCGTCGTCCGGGTTTCAGCGGGCTCCGGAGGTGTCATGGCGGCGATCGTATCCCTGCGGCACCTCTTGACGAACCCTCCCCGCCGCCCTAGGTTCCCAAAACATTCGGTTTCTCCAACGAAACATTCGCAGGAAGCGTTCGTGAGGGCTCTCCACCCTGACAGGAGTTTCATGACCACCGCCCCCTGGCGTGACCCCGCCCGGCCCGCCGCCGCCCGCGTCGACGACCTCCTCTCCCGGATGACCCTGGAGGAGAAGACCGCCCAGCTCTACGGCGTGTGGGTGGGCGCCGCCACGGACGGCGAGGGCGTCGCCCCCCTGCAGAGCGAGATGACCGCCGCCTACGACTGGGACGAGCTGATCACCCACGGCCTCGGCCAGCTCACCCGCTCGTTCGGCACCGCCCCGGTGGACCCGGGGGGGGGGGGGGGGGGGGGGGGGGGGGGGGGGGGGGGGGGGGGGGGGGGGGGGGGGGGGGGGGGGGGTAGAGGGGGAGTGAAGAGGGAGA